>NZ_JAKSYA010000123.1:0-140423 GCF_022829485.1 Methylobacterium sp. J-059 | reverse complement strand
GCCGCAGCACGACATCGGGCTAGAAAAGCATCCCGTCACCGCAAAACATCCAGATCGGCGCACGGTCATCCCCTCGGTCAGCCGGCCTTCAGGAAGACAACGCGACCGAAATACAACGCCGAGCCTCCACCGAGCGCTTACGGTGAAGTCGTCGACCCACAGTCTGTTCGGGTGGGCGGCCTTGAACTGCCGGTTGATCCGGTCAAGCGGGCAGACGGCCCTTTCGGATCAGGGATCGTCGTGTGGATTGTTTTTCCCCGCACGACGCCCTGCAGACCCATCGCTCGCATTAGCCATGCAACGGTGCAACGAGCCACCGTGATTCCCTCACGGGAGAACTTCCGCCAGATCTTGCGCACGCCGTAGACGCAGAGGTTCGCCTCGTACACACGCCGGATCTGGGCCATCAGCACCGCATGCCGCTTGGATCAGGGCGGCAGTCTTCCGGTATCGGCCCGCCGCGCGGCATGGGCCTGATACCTCGACGGGGTGATCGGCAGCAAGCGGCAGATCGGCTCGACGCCTTGGGCCCCACGGTGATCGTCGATGAAGGCGATTAACGCTTGAACGGGCGGTCGAGCTCCGCCTGGGCAAAGTACTCCGATGCTTTTCTCCGGATCTCATTGACCTGCCGGAGTTCGCGAACCTTCCGCTCCAGCGCCTTGATCCGCTCGCGCTCGTCCGTCGTCGGGCCCGCTCGTTGGCCCTGGTCCCGTTCGGCTTGGCGTACCCAATTCCACGGCGTCTCGCCCAAGCAGCCGATCTTCGCAGCGATCAAGCGGATCGCACTGTATTGAGAGTCGTGCTCGCCCTGTTGCTTCGACATCATCCGCACAGCGCGTTCACGAACCTTAGGGGAAAAGGGTGGGGTTCGCTTCGTCATGGCTCCATCCTCGAAACAGTTAGGGCCTCCAAAAAACCCGGTGCGGTTCACTTGGGCTGCGATCGATCTGCCTGATTGGCTGTGCGGGGCAACAGCGTAGAGGCGGCCGCCAAAATGCTAACTTGGTAGATCCGTCCAAAGCAGAAGACCGCGGTGTCCAGATCGAACCGTGGCGAACGGCGAACCGATAATTTCCAATCCCAGTCCACCGAATCGCGACGCCCTCGCCATTGACGACATCACCGCCCCATAATAGATTACTAACATCATTTTAATGGCGAGTTCGATCGGTGTCGAGGAAGCGGCGATGAATGTCGGTATGGTCATGTTGCTGACGAGCCTCGCTTTGGCGGCGTGCTCGCCGGCCGAGACGGCGGTGCCTGAGAAACCACCGCTCGTTCAGACCGTCGCGGTCGCCCCGGCCGAGGGGGCGGTCTCGCGCTACACCGGGGTCGTTCGGGCGCGGACGGAGAGCAACCTCGGCTTCCGCGTCGGCGGCAAAATCTTCGAGCGGCTGGTCGATCCGGGGGACCGCGTCCGCCTCGGACAGCCGCTGATGCGCCTCGATCGGACCGATTTCGGGCTCGCGCTGAACGCCGCCAAGGCGTCCGTCGAGGCGGCCCGCGCGCAGATGATCAAGGCCAAGGCCGACGAGGCGCGCAGCCGCAAGCTCGTGGCCGACGGCTGGACTTCGATCCAGGCCTACGACCAGAACAAGGGCGCGGCCGATGCCGCCATCGCGCAGTTCGCCAACGCGGAGGCGCAGGCGAGCCAGATCGCCAACCAGGCGGGCTACGCCGAGCTCCAGGCCGATGCCGACGGCGTGGTGATGGAGGTGCCGACCGAGCCGGGACAGGTCGTCGCCGCCGGCCAGACCGTGGTGAAGCTCGCCCGCGACGGATCGCGGGAGGCGGAGGTGTTCCTGCCCGAGGGCAGCCGGCGCGCGGCGCAGGGGAACGCTTCGGCCACCCTCTACGCCGAGGGCGAGGCGACCTATCCGGCGCGCCTGCGCGAGCTGTCGGCGACGGCCGACCCCGCGACCCGCACCTACCGGGCGCGCTACATCCTGTCGGGCGGCGGCGAGGCTGCGCCGCTCGGGGCGACGGTCACCCTTCGGCTCGCCGACCACGACGTCCGGCGCGAGCCCGCGGTGGAGGTGCCGCTCGCGGCCCTGTTCGACCGGGGCGACGGCACCGCGGTCTGGCGCTACGACGCCGAGACCGAAACGGTGTGGGAGCAGGCCGTGCGGGTCGCGCGCATGGGCGAGGAGCGGGCCGAGGTCGTCGCGGGCCTGAGCCCGGGCGATCGCATCGTGGCGCTCGGCGCCCACCTGCTCAAGCCCGGCGAGAAGGTGCGCCAGGCGGACGCGAACCTGACGGGGGCGAAGCGATGAGCGTCTTCAACCTCTCCGCGCTCGCCGTCCGCGAGCGGGCGGTCACGCTGTTCCTGCTGATCGCCGTGACGGTCGCAGGCATCTTCGCCTTCCAGAAGCTCGGCCGCGGCGAGGACCCGGCCTTCACCGTCAAGACCATGACGGTCTCGGCGGCGTGGCCGGGCGCCACCGCCGAGGAGATGCAGCGTCAGGTCGCCGACCCGCTCGAGAAGCGGCTGCAGGAGCTCGTCTACTATGACCGCGCCGAGACCACCGTGCGCCCGGGCCTGATGGTGACGAAGGTCTACCTCAGGGACAACATGCCCCCGGGGAAGGTGCAGTCGGAGTTCTACCAGGCGCGCAAGAAATTGTCCGATCAGGCCTCCAGCCTGCCCCGCGGGGTGATGGGACCGCTGTTCAACGACGAGTTCTCGGACGTCTACTTCGCGCTTTACGCGCTCCAGGCCAAGGGGCTGCCGCACCGCCAGCTCGTGCTCCAGGCCGAGGCCCTGCGCCAGCGCCTGCTGCGGCTGCCCGGCGTCGAGAAGATCAACATCCTCGGCGAGCAGGCGCAGAAGATCTTCGTCGAGATCTCGTACCAGCGCCTGGCCACGCTCGGGATCACCGGCCAGCAGCTGCTGGCGTCGCTCGCCAACCAGAACGACGTGACGCCGGCTGGCTTCGTCGAGACAGCGGGGCCGCGGGTCTACCTTCGCCTGGACGGCGCCATCGACGGGCTCGACGCGATCCGCGGCCTGCCGGTGGCGGCGGGCGACCGCAGCCTCAAGCTCGGCGACATCGCGGAGGTGAAGCGCGGCTACGAGGACCCCAGAAGCTTCGCGATCCACAACGACGGCGAGCCGGCCCTGATGCTCGGCCTGGTGATGAAGCCCGGCTTCAACGGCCTCAAGCTCGGCGAGGCGCTCAATGCCGAGGAGGTCGCGATCCATCACGACCTCGCCCTCGGAATCGGCTTCACCAAGATCACCGATCAGGCCAAGGTCATCGACGCGGCGATCCACGAGTTCATGGTCAAGTTCTTCACCGCGCTGTCTGTGGTGATCTTCGTGTCCCTGGTGGCGCTCGGCTTCCGCGTCGGCATCGTCGTGGCGCTCGCCGTGCCGTTGACCCTGTCGGCGGTGTTCGTGGTGATGATGCTGACGGGGCGCGACTTCGACCGCATCACGCTCGGCGCGCTGATCATCTCGCTCGGGCTGCTCGTCGACGACGCGATCATCGCCATCGAGATGATGGTGGTGCGCATGGAGGAAGGCGCCGACCGGATCGAAGCCGCGACCCATGCCTGGAGCGCCACCGCCGCGCCGATGCTCACCGGCACGCTGGTGACCATCGCCGGGTTCCTGCCGGTGGGCTTCGCCGCCTCAACGGCCGGCGAATATGCCGGCAACATCTTCTGGGTGGTGGCGTTTTCTCTCGTCGTCTCGTGGATCGTGGCCGTGACCTTCACGCCCTATCTCGGCGTCAAGCTGCTGCCGAACATCGAGCCGGTCGCGGGCGGCCACGCGGCGATCTACGCCACGAAGAACTACCAGCGCCTGCGTCGGATCGTGCGGGCCTCGGTCGATCACAAATGGGCGGCGGCCGGCATCACCGTGGCGCTGTTCGTGGTCGCGGTCATCGGGATGAGCCGTGTGGAGAAGCAGTTCTTCCCGAACTCCGAGCGGCCCGAATTGATCGTCGAGGTCACGCTGCCGACCGGGTCGGCCTTCGCCACCACCGAGGCCACCGTGCAGCGCGTCGAGGCGGCGGTGCGCGACCTGCCGGAGGCCAAGGAGATCACGAGCTATATCGGCCAGGGCATGCCGCGCTTCGTGCTGTCGTTCGATCCCGAGCTGCCGGACCCGGCCTTCGCGCAGATCGTGGTGCAGACCGCGGACGCTGAGGCCCGCGACGCCCTCCGGGCGAAGGTGCGCAAGCTCGTCGAGGACGGCCGCTTCCCCGAGGCGCGCGTGCGGGTGTTGCAGATCGTGTTCGGGCCGCCGATCCGATTCCCGGTCGCGTTCCGGGTGGTCGGCCCCGACCTCGACGTCATCCGCCGCATCGCGGCCGAGGTCGCCGAGGTCATGGCGGGCAATCCCGACATGCGGCTCGTCCATCTTGACTGGGGCGACCGGACGCCGGGCCTTCACCTCGTCCTCGACCAGGAACGCCTGCGCCTGATCGGCCTGACGCCGAAGGAGGCCGGACAGCAGCTGCAGAGCTACCTCAACGGCACGCCCGCCACCCAGGTCCGCGAGAACCTGCGCTCGGTCGACGTGCTGCTGCGCAGCCCCGGCCCGGAGCGACGCTCGCTCGGCGAGATCGGCGACCTGACGCTCGCGACGAAGGACGGCCGGCAGGTGCCGGTCTCGCAGGTCGCGCACCTGGAAAGCCGGAACGAGGATGCGGTGCTCAAGCGCTACAACCGCGAGAGCTACATCCGGGTGCAGGGCGATGTGCTCGACGGCAAGCAGCCGCCGGACGTCCATGCGCAGATCTTCCCGCTGCTAAATCCGATCCGGGCGAGGCTGCCGCCCGGCTACCGCATCGACACGGCCGGCGCCGTCGAGGAGAGCGCCAAGGCGATGTCGGCTTTGATCGCCGTGTTCCCGATTATGCTGATCGTCACGCTGACGGTGATCATGATCCAGGTGCGCTCGTTCACCACCATGTTCATGGTGTTCGCGACCGCGCCGCTCGGCCTCGTCGGCGCGGTGCCGACCCTGCTGATCTTCCACCAGCCCTTCGGCTTCAACGCGATCCTTGGATTGATCGCGCTGTCGGGCATCCTGATGCGCAACACGCTGATCCTGGTGGATCAGATCCATCACGATCGCGCCTCGGGCCTGTCGGATTACGAGGCCGTGGTGGAATCGACCGTGCGCCGCGCGCGGCCCGTGATCCTGACGGCGGCCGCAGCGATGCTCGCCTTCATCCCGCTCACCCACTCGGTGTTCTGGGGGGCGCTGGCCTACGTCCTGATCGGTGGCGTCGGCGTCGGCACCCTGCTGACGCTGCTGTTCCTGCCGGCCCTCTACGCCCTGTGGTTCCGCGTCGCCCGAACACCTGCGGATGCGCGGAGCCCCGCGGTCGTTTCCGGGCGAGACGGAGCGACTGCGACCACGGGCGCTGTTCCATCCTGAGGGCTGGTGCGGCTGGGCGCTCGCCGCCGCGCATGCGACGCGGCAAGTGCCCGATCGATCGACCAGCCCGAGCCCCTGCCCCTGAACGGTCGAACGGGCGGCGCTTCGTGCTGGCGGCAACGGCCGAGGCGGCGAAAGCGTCCGGCGACAGCGCGACCGTGGACTGATTTAGATGACAGGTCGCATCCACATCGGATGCGATGCGTTAGCGCATCGTCCGCCGGACCGCGCGGCGGCCGCTCGTGAGACGAGGAGACGAAGATGCCGAGGGTGTCTCAGGAGCAGGCGCGGCTGAACCGGCAGCGCGTGGTTGAGGTGGCGTCGGCGCTGTTCCGCCAGCGCGGCCTTCACGGCGTCGGGGTCGCCGACATCATGGGGGCGGCCGGCCTGACGCATGGCGGGTTCTATGGCCAATTCGCCAACAAGGACGCCCTGGCGGCCGAAGCCTTCGAGTGCGCGATCAAGGAGGAATACCGCGGCAACCTCGACAGCCTGGTCGGGAACTACCTGTCGCTCGGGCACGTCCAGGCGCCCGAGAAGGGGTGCCCGCTCGCGGCCCTGGCCAACGACGTCGCGCGGGAGCCCTCGGGTAGCCCGGTGCGCGCGCGGTTCACCCACGGGGTCGAACGCCTCGCCGCCATCCTTGCCGACCTGACGCCGAAGGCCTCGCGCGAGCGCCGCCGGCAGCGTTCGCTGGCGACGCTGTCGACCCTCGTCGGCGCCGTCGTCTTGGCTCGGGCCGTGGACGACGAGGCACTGGCGAACGACCTGATCGAGGCCGCGCGCGCCTCGGTGGCCGGCTGAGGCCCGCTGGTCAGGACGTCTTCGACGCGTCGCGATACAAATCGGCGTGGCGATCCCGCAGGGCGTTCTTCTGGACCTTGCCCATGGCGTTGCGCGGCAGGTCGTCGGCGAAGAGAACCCGCTTCGGGCATTTGAACCGGGCGAGGCGCCCTTCGAGATGGGCGAGCACCGCCGCCTCGTCCGGAGCGTCCTTCGAACCCACCACGATGGCGGTGACGCTCTCGCCGAAATCGGCGTGCGGCAGGCCGATCACCGCTGATTCGACGACGCCTGGCATCGCGTCGATCTCGGCCTCGACCTCCTTCGGGTAGACGTTGAAGCCGCCGGTGATGATCAGGTCCTTGCCGCGGCCGACGATGTGGACGTAGCCGCGGGCGTCGACCTTGCCGAGATCGCCGGTGACGAAGAAGCCGTCGACCTTGAACTCGGCCGCGGTCTTCTCGGGCATGCGCCAGTAGCCCTTGAACACGTTCGGGCCCTTCACCTCGATCATCCCGACCTGCTCGGAGCCGAGCGGCGCGCCGGTGTCCGGGTCGACGACGCGCAGGGCCACGCCGGGCAGCGGGAACCCGACGGTGCCGGCGATGCGCTCGCCCTCATAGGGGTTCGAGGTGCTCATGTTGGTCTCGGTCATGCCGTAGCGCTCGAGGATGGCGTGACCGGTGCGGGCCCGCCACGCGGCATGCGTCTCGGCCAGCAATGGGGCCGAGCCGGAGGTGAACAGCCGCATGTGCGCGGTCGCCGCCTGCGTCAGCCCCGGATCCTTGAGCAGGCGGGTGTAGAAGGTCGGGACGCCCATCATGCTGGTCGCCCGCGGCATCAGCTTGAGGATCAGCCCGGCGTCGAGGCGCGGCAGGAACAGCATGCTGCCCCCCGACGCCAGCACGGTGTTGATCGCGACGAACAAGCCATGGGTGTGGAACACCGGCAGGGCGTGGATCAGCACGTCGTCGGCGGTGAAGCGCCAGGCCTCGACCAGCGTGCGCGCGTTCGAGGCGAGGTTGTCGTGGCTGAGCATGGCGCCCTTCGAGCGCCCGGTGGTGCCGGAGGTGTAGAGGATCGCGGCGAGATCCTCCGGATCCCGCGGCACGTCGGAGCACTCCGAGCCCTGCGCGTCCGCGGCCTCGGCGGCGCTGCCCCGGCCGGCGGCATCGAGGGTGAGCACGCGGGTGGTCCCGGCGTCCCCGGCGACCGGCACCAGCGCCTCGCGCTTGGCCGGGTCGCAGACGAACAGGGCGGGCTCGGCGTCGCCGAGGAAGTAGGCGATCTCCGGGGCGGTGTAGGCGGTGTTGAGCGGCAGGAACACCGCGCCGGCGCGCACCGCGCCGAGATAGAGGAACACCACCTCGGCGCTCTTCTCCACCTGCACCGCGACCCGGTCGCCGGGGCGGACGCCCGCGGACACCAGCGCGTTCGCGTAGGCCCCGCTGCGCGCGAGCATGTCGGCGTAGCTGTAGCGGCGCCCGTCGGGCGTCTCGATGAAGCTGCTGGCCGCCGGATCCGCCGGCAGGGCCTCGCGGATCAACGCGAAGAGATGATTCGTCATGACACAACGCTCAGCGAAACGGATGATCGGCGGCGGTCCACCCGCCTCAGGCCTCGGCGAGCGCGACGGAACGCGGCGGAGGCAGGTTGGCGCGCAACTCGCGTGAGACCGCGCCGGACGCCGAGACCGTGCCGAGGTTGGCATAGGTCTCGTGGTTCTTCTCGATCGCCGACAGGTCGTAGAGGTAGTTGACCATCAGGCCATGGGATTGCCGCAACCCCTTGCCGGAGACGTCGCCGAGGAAGTTGATCCGCTCGAGGCGCGCGCCGTTGCCGAGATGGAAGCGCGCCACCGGGTCGAGCGGGCGGCCCCGCTCGTTCTTCGCGCGGAGGAAGTAGGCGGCCGCCGCCGGCAGCAGCGCCTTGCGCACGGCATCGGACTTCGCCTTGTCGGTCGCCCAATCGGGCTCGTCGAGCAGGCGAAGCGCCTCGACATCGTCGCGGGTCAGGCCCTGCGGCGCTTCCGCCCGGCGCTCGCGATCGAGCCAGCGCGCGAAACCCGGAACTGGCGAGAGCGTGACGAAGGTCTTCAGGGTCGGGATCTCGCGGGCGAGGTCCTCGACCACCTGCTTGATCAGGAAGTTGCCGAAGGTGACGCCGGCCAGGCCCTTCTGGCAGTTCGAGATCGAGTAGAAGATCGCGGTCGTGGCGGATTTCAGCGGGAGCGGATCGCGCGCCTGCGACAGGATCGGCGCGATCGCCGGCGCGATCGCGCTGGTCAACGCGACCTCGACGAAGATCAGCGGCTCGTCGACGAGTGCCGGGTGGAAGAACGCGAAGCAGCGCCGGTCCGCCGGCTCGATCCGGCGGCGAAGGTCGTCCCAGCCGGCGATCTCGTGGACTGCCTCGTAGCGGATGATCTTCTCGAGGATGTGAGCCGGCGTCGTCCAGTCGATGTGGCGCAGCACCAGGAAGCCGCGGTTGAACCACGAGGCGAACAGGTGCTCGAAGTCCGAATCGAGGCTGTCGGCGGCGTCGATCAGGTTGGGCTCGCCCTCGTCGCGCAGGATGCGGCGCAGGTCGAACAGGTCCTCGCGCATCCGGACCAGGCTCAGCGTGCCGTCGCGGGCAAGGTTGAGGCGGCGGATCAGTTCCTGGGAGCGCGGCTCAGCCGCCTCGTGCAGGTGCCCGAGGCGTGCCCGCGTCGGGTCCGAGCGATAGGCCTGGATCGCGGCGTCGACCGCGTCGTGGTCGGCATCGAACTCGACGGCGATCAGGCGCAGGAAGGCGTGGCGCTCGTCGGTGCCGAGCGTCGCATAGCGGTCGAGGATCAGCCGCGCGAGGGCGACGCCCGATGCCTCGCCGCGGCGCGAGATCAGGTCGTCGCAGAGCTTGACCAGCTCGGCGGCGTTGGCCCGTGCGGCGAGATCGCCGCGGCCGAAGCTGATGAGGTCGCGACCGCGGTCGCTGATGGTCTGAAGGAGATCGCCGAAGAAAGAGATCGCCGCCATGGATCGCCGTCCGCGTCTCGCCTCGAAACCGGCCGCCGCAGAGGCTCCGGTCGTCCCGCACGGCGATGCCGGCGGCCCCATCGTTTACGGCGTGACCGCGCGCAGGGCCAGACCCTCCGTGAGGCCGTGAAGGCCGAAGCGGAACTCCGGGACGTCGTGGCCGGCTCCGCCGTGAAGGGCGCTCAGCGGCGCTCATCGCCGGCCTGGGCCACGACGGCGCTGTCGGCGCGCTCGCGCCAATCGCCGAGGCCGTATTGCCGGGCGAACTTCAGCTCGGCCGCCCGCCGCGCGCGATCGGGGTCGCGGGCACGCTGGATCTCGACGGATCCGATCGTGAACGGAAGGCCGAAGATCTGCTTCTCGAAATCCACCCGATAATTCGGCATGCAACCCTCTCTCGTCGTGTCGGTCACGCTCCGCCGCACGAATCGGTGCCACCAATCCTATGAACGGCATCAGAACCTGAATCGCCGCGATCGCCAAATCGATTGCCAGCAATCGACCCGCGCGTGGAACATCGTCCGTGGACGAAACATATGCAGGCGCAGCGGAATCGAAACCGGGTGCGCCACTCCTACGCGGCCGTGCCCTGCGCGCGCCGCCGTTGTCACCCGCCCGGTCGGCGCCTAGGCCGACCGCGATCCCTCGCAACCAGAGATACGAGTCTCATGCTCACAGAGCCGAACCGCTCGCGCGCCACGGAGCCCCGCTCGTGAGCGACATCCCGGTGCCGCATCCCGACCTGAGCACGAAGGCGCGGCTCGGGCTGACGCTGATCGCGGGCGGGGCGGTGGCCAACATCTACTACAACCAGCCGCTGCTCGGGCTGCTGGTTGCCGATTTCGGTCCGCGCGCCGCCTTGTGGGTGCCGACCGGCTGCCTCGTCGGCTACGGCCTCGGCATCGTCGGGCTGGTGCCGCTGGGGGATGCCTGGCCGCGGCGCCAGCTGATCATCGCGCAGCTTCTCGCGCTGAGCCTCGTGCTCGTCGTCGCCGCGCTCAGCCCGAGCCTGCCGATCCTGGCGCTCGCCAGCCTCCTGATCGGCTTCCTGTCGTCGGCGGCGCAGCAGGCGGTGCCGTTCGCGGCCGAGCTGGCGCCGGACGCCACCCGCGGCCGCATCGTCGGGCAGGTGATGACCGGCTTGCTCTCCGGCATCCTGCTCGCGCGGACGGTCAGCGGCTTCGTCGGCGCGCATCTCGGATGGCGGGCGGTGTTCTTCGCCGCCGCCGTGGTCTCGCTCGCGATGGCGGCGGTCGCGGCCGCGACCCTGCCCCGGACCGCGGCGAAGCGCCTGCGCTACCGGGCGCTGATGCTGTCGATCCTGCACCTCGCCAAGACCCAGCCCGTGCTGCGCAACGCCAGCCTGTCGCAGGCGCTGCTGTTTGCCGCGTTCAACGCGTTCTGGGTCACCCTCGCCCTGCTGGTGGAGGCCGAGCCGTTCAACCTGACCGCGGCCGGCGCCGGGCTGTTCGGCGTGATCGGCGTCTGCGGCGCCCTCGTTGCGCCGGTCTCGGGCCGCTTCACCGATCTGCGCGGCGCGCGACCGGTGGTCGTGGGCGGAAGCCTGCTCGTTGTGGCGGCGTTCGCGGTGCTCTGGGCCGGCGGCACGTGGTCGCTCGCCGCCGTCGCCGTCGGCGTGCTGCTGATCGACATCGGCATGAACGGCGCGCTGATCGCCAACCAGACGCGCGCCTACGCCCTCGTCCCGGGCGCGCGCGGACGGATCAACACCGTGCTGTTCACGGCGATGTTCGTCTTCGGAGCGATCGGCGCCTATGCCGGATCGCAGGCCTTCCTGCTCGCCGGCTGGGGCGGGGTCTGCGCGGTCGGCATCGCCTTCGCCGTCGCCGCCCTGCTCGTCGCCGTGCTCGACCGGCGCCCGACGATCATCTGAGGATCCGCGACAGGCGGCACCAGGCGTTCCTGTCGGCGGGCAGCCCGAAGCGCAGGCGCGCCGGCGCCTCGGCGAAGCGCCGGACGTGGATTCCGGCCGCCCCGAGCCGCCGGAACAGGCCCGGCGCATCGGGAAAATCGGCCGTGCGGAAGAGGACGGTTCCACCGACCGGCGTCCCGCCGGCCCGAGCGATCATGCGGTCGAGGCGCCCCGCATCGGCGGCGCGGGCGGCTGCGGCGTCGCGGCGCCACGCGGCATCGTCGAGGGCGGCGCGGCCGATCGCGAGCGCCGGCCCGGCGACGGCCCAGGGCCCGAGCGCCCCCGCGATCCGGCGCACGATCCCGGCTTCCGCCACGGCGAAACCGAGCCTGAGGCCGGCGAGCCCGTAGGTCTTGCCGAACGAGCGCAGGATCACGAGCCCCGGCCGCAGCCGCGGGCACAGGCTCTCGACGGCTTCGAGATCGGCGAAGGCCTCGTCCACGACGAGCAGGCCGTTGCGGGCGGAGAGGACTTCGGCGAGGGCGAGCAGCGTGGACGCCGGCCACGTCCGCCCGTCGGGGTTGTTGGGATTGACCACGACCACGACCTGCGCGGTGCCGACCGCTTCGAGGCATGGCACCGCCGAGACGGCGTGCCCGGCCCGACGCCACGCCGCCGCGTGCTCGGCATAGGTCGGCCCGACGACGCAGACCGCGCGCGGCGAAACCAGGCGGGGGATCGTCTCGATCAGGATCTGCGTACCCGGCGCCGGCACGATGCGGTCGGGCGCCGCCCCGTAGGCGCGGGACGCCGCCTCGCGGAGCGCGGCATGGTCCGCGGCGGAGGGCAGCCGGTGGAACAGGCTGGCGTCGATCGCCGGGCAGGGATAGGGGACCGGATTGATCCCGGTCGAGAGGTCGATCCAAGGCTCCGGCGCATCGGGAAACATCCGCCGCGCCGCATCGAGGTCGCCGCCATGGGCGATCGGCTCCGCCTCGGGCCTCCCCGGACCCCAGACGCCATGTCCACCGCGCTCGCTCATCCGCCCGATACGCTCGCCATCCTCGCCCTCGCCCTCGCGATCGAGGCGGCCTTCGGCTATCCGGACGCGCTCTACAGGGCGCTCGGCCACCCTGTCACCTGGATCGGCCGGGTGATCGCCGCCCTCGACCGCGGCCTCAACCGCGGCGGCCGCACCGCGCGGCGGCTCGGCGGGATTCTTGCGCTCGCCGTGCTCCTCGCCGGCGTCGGCGCGACCGCCCTCGGTCTCACCCTCGCGGCGGGGCTGGCCGGCCCGCTCCCGGCGATCGCGCTCATCGCCCTCCTCTGCGCCAGCCTGCCGGCCCAGCGCAGCCTGTACCAGCACGTCGCCCGGGTCGCGGAGGGGCTGCGCGGCGAGGGCCTGCCGGGCGGCCGGCGCGCGGTGTCGATGATCGTCGGGCGCGATCCCGAGACGCTGGACGAAGCCGGGATCTGCCGCGCGGCGATCGAGAGCCTGGCGGAGAACTTCTCCGACGGCATCGTCGCGCCGGGCTTCTGGATCGGGCTCGGCGGCCTGCCGGGCGGCGCGCTCTACAAGGCGATCAACACCGCCGACAGCATGATCGGCCACCGCACCCCGCGCCACGAGGCCTTCGGCTGGGCTTCGGCCCGGCTCGACGACCTCGTGAACCTGCCCGCCTCGCGGCTCACCGCCCTGCTGATCGTCGCCGCCGCCGCGATCCATCACGGCGCCTCGCCGGGCGGCGCCTGGCGCGCGATCCGGCGCGACGCCGGCCGCCACCGCTCGCCGAATGCCGGCTGGCCCGAGGCCGCGATGGCCGGCGCGCTCGGCCTTCGGCTCGCCGGCCCGCGGGTCTATGCCGGCGTCGCGGTCGAGGATGCCTGGATGGGCGACGGCCGCGCGGCGGCGGCGGCCGACGACATCGAGCGGGCCCTGCGCCTCTATCGAACCGCCTGCGTGCTGCTGTGGGGGCTCGCCGCCGGCGCGACCGGGCTCGCCATGCCCTGATCGGCGGCGCGGCGGCCGGCATCGCGCCGCAGGGCGCCGAGCACGACGAAGACGAGGCACGAGCCGACCACGAGGCAGGCCGAGAGAAAGATCATCGGCACGAGGTCGCTGCCGCTGCGGTCGCGGATGATCGGCACGGCGTTCTGGGCGATGAAGCCGCCGAGATTGCCCACCGAGTTGATCGCCGCGATTCCGGCCGCGGCCGACGCACCCTTGAGGATGGTCGGCGGCAGCGACCAGAACACCGGCTGGGCCGAGAAGATGCCGGCCGCCGCCACGCACAGGCAGGCGAACTTCGGGATCGAGCCCGGCACCACCACGCTCAGCGCCAGCGCCGACGCGGCGACGAGCCCCGGGCCGACCACGTGCCAGGTCTGCTCGCCCGTGCGCGCGGAATGCCGCGGCACCCACCACAGCGCCAGCCCGGTGACGACCCACGGGATGATGTTGATGAAGCCGTTGACGGTGTTGGTGACGCCGAAGCTGCGCACCACCGTCGGCAGCCAGTAGCTCAGGCCGTAGGCGGCCAGCGGAAACGCGACGTAGACGCTGGCGAGCATCCACACGCGCCGGTCGAGGAGCGCAGCGAACGGGTTGCCGTGCTCGACCTTGCCGCCGGTCTCGCGCTCCTCCCGCAGCGTCCGGCCGAGCCAGTCGCGGCCGGCGCGATCGAGCCAGGGCGCCTTCTCCGGCCCGTCCGGCAGGACCACCAGCACGATCACGGCCAGCAGCAGCGCCGGCACGCCGGTGCTGACGAACACCCACTGCCAGCCCTTGAGCCCGAGCGCGCCGTCGAGGTCGAGCAGCGCGCCGCCGATCGCCGCGCCGACGGCGTTGGCCACCGCGCTCGCGATCATGAACCAGCCGATCATCGCCGCGCGGTGCTTCTGCGGGAACCACAGGGTCAGCACGAACAGCACGCCGGGGAAGAACCCGGCCTCGGCGACGCCGAGAAGGAAGCGCAGCCCGTAAAACATCGCCGTGTTCCGGGTGAAGCCGAGCAGCACCGTGATCAGGCCCCAGGTCGCCATGATCCGGGCGAACCACAGGCGCGCGCCGACGCGTTCCAGGATGACGTTGGCCGGGACCTCGCACAGGAAATAGCCGAGGAAGAACAGCGACGCCCCGAGCCCGAAGACGCTCTCGCTCAGCCCGAGGTCGCCGACCATCTGCAACTTGGCATAGGAGATGTTCTGCCGGTCGATGTAGGCGATCAGGTACATCACCCCGAGCAGGGGCATCAGCCGCCAGGTCACCGTCGCGATCGTGCGTCGGGCGAGCGCGTCGTCGGCCGCGGTCTCGGTGGGCGTCATCGGGCGTTCCTCGCGTCCCGGCGGTCGATCGCGACCGGCCGCGCTTTCGCACGAGACTAGGCTCCGCGGCGGCGCGTGCCTATCGGCCCGCAGCGATCCCCGAGCGCCCGCGATGCCTGCTCGCGGACAGGACCCGCCCGGGTGTCATGCCCGATGCGCCTCATCCCCGGTGCGCCTCATCGCGCCAGGGCCAGCAGCCGGTCGCAGTCGACATGCTGCTCGAGATGCGCCGCCAGGGCATCGAGCACCCGCTCGATGCCGGCCTCGTAGGAGGCGCCGTCGGATCGTGCGCCGAGGCGGGCGAGCCATGCGGCACGCTGGCGGTCGTCGGCGAACAGGCCGTGGACGTAGGTGCCGGACACCAGGCCGTCGGCGGAGACCGCACCGTCGGCGCGCCCGTCGGCGAGGCGCAGCAGCGGCCGTTCCGCGTCGGCGCCGGTGGTGTCGCCGACATGCATCTCGTAGCCGGTGAACGGCATGCCGTCGGGCAGGCTGGTGCCGGAGACGGCTTCGAGCCGCTTCAACGGCGTCATCACCGTGTCGACGGCGAGCAGCCCGAGGCCGGGCACGGTCCGCGCCTCGCCCTCGATGCCGTCCGGATCGGACAGCGTCCGCCCGAGCATCTGGTATCCGCCGCACAGGCCGAGCACCCGGCCGCCGCGGCGTAGATGCGCATGCAGGTCCACGTCCCAGCCCTGCGCCCGGACGAATTCGAGATCGTCGATCGTCGTCTTCGAGCCCGGCAGCAGCACCAGGGCGGCATCGCCCGGGATCGCCTCGCCCGGGCGGACCAGCACCACCTCCACCGCGGGCTCGGTCCGCAGCGGATCGAGGTCGTCGAAGTTGGCGATCCGCGGAAACACCGGCACCGCGATGCGCGTCGCCGCCGGGCCGGCGGACCCGACGAGGCCGAGCACGTCCTCGGCCGGCAGGCGCGCCGCCTCGGGAAAGTGCGGGATCAGGCCGAGGCTGGCCCAGCCGGTGTGGCGCGCGATCAGGTCCATGCCGTCGGAGAACAGGCTCGGGTCGCCGCGGAAGCGGTTGACCAGGAAGCCGACGATCATCGCGGCGTCGTCGGGATCGATCACCGCCTTGGTGCCGACGAGGCTGGCGATGACCCCACCGCGGTCGATGTCGCCGAGCAGCACCACCGGCGTATCCGTCGCGCGGGCGAACCCCATGTTGGCGATGTCGCCGGCGCGCAGGTTAACCTCGGATGCCGAGCCCGCACCCTCGACGAGAATCAGGTCGGCCTGCGTCCTCAGGCGGTCGAAGCTGTCGAGCACCGCCTCCAGCAGGCGCGGTTTCCACGCCTGGTAGTCGCGCGCCTTCACCGTCGCGACCATGCGGCCCTGCACCACCACCTGGGCGCCGACCTCGGTCTGGGGCTTGAGCAGCACCGGGTTCATGTGGATCGACGGCGCGACGCCGGCCGCCCGCGCCTGCAGCGCCTGCGCCCGCCCGATCTCGCCGCCATCCGCGGTGACGGCGGCGTTGTTCGACATGTTCTGCGGCTTGAACGGGCGCACCCGAAGCCCGCGTCGGGTGAAGGCGCGCGCGAGCCCGGCGACGATCAGCGACTTGCCGACGTCCGAGCCGGTGCCCTGGATCATTAGGCTTCGGGTCACGGCTGAAGGGACCATTCCATCAAAACTCGATCCCCTCCTGCGCCTTCACGCCAGCCGCGAAGTGGTGCTTCACGCTGCCCATCTCGGTGACGAGGTCGGCGGCCTCGATCAGCGCCGGCTTGGCGTTGCGGCCGGTGACGACGACGTGCAGGTCCGGGCGACGGCTTTTCAGGGTGGCCACCACCGCGTCGAGATCGAGGTAGTCGTAGCGCAGCGCGATGTTGAGCTCGTCGAGGATCAGGAGACGGAGGCTCGGGTCGGCCATCAGGTCGGTCGCCCGGTTCCAGGCGTTGAGGCAGGCGGCGATGTCGCGGGCCTTGTCCTGCGTCTCCCAGGTGAAGCCTTCGCCCATCGCGTGCCACGCGACCCGGTCGCCGAACGTCCTCAGCGCATGCGCCTCGCCGGTGTCCCACGCGCCCTTGATGAACTGCACCACGCCGACCCGGTGTCCGCGCCCCAGCATGCGCAGCGCCAGGCCCAGCGCCGCCGTGGTCTTGCCCTTGCCGGGTCCGGTGTTGACGATGAGCAGGCCCTTCTCGATCGTCTTGGCCGCGACCTCGGCGTCCTGCACCGCCTTGCGCTTCTCCATCTTCTCGCGATGGCGTTCGGCGTCGTCGGTCATGGCGTTCCCTGCGGTTTGATGACGAGCGGCAGCCCGGCGACCGTCAGGACGACGCGGTCGCACTCGGCCGCGAGGCTCTGGTGGAGGCGTCCGGCCGCATCGCGGAAGCGGCGGGCGAGCGCATTGTCGGGCACGATCCCGAGGCCGACCTCGTTCGACACGAGGACGAGCGGCCCGCGCGCTTCCCGGCAGGCACTGCGGAGCGCCGCCGTCTCGGCGTCGAGGTCGGCATCGGAGAGCAGCAGGTTCGTCAGCCACAAGGTCAGGCAATCGACCAGCACCGGCCCCGGCGCCTCCGCGATCGCGGCGGCCAGGGCGGTCGGCACGTCCCGAGTGATCCAGTCGCCGGAGCGCCGCGCCCTGTGGAGGGCGATGCGCGCGCGCATCTCGTCGTCCCAGGCCCGTGCCGTGGCGAGGTAGAGCCACGGGCCCGGCACCGCCTCGATCAACCTCTCGGCGTAGGCGCTCTTGCCCGAGCGCGCACCGCCGAGCACGAGGGTCGTCCGAGGCGCGGCCTGCTGCATGGCTGGAACCCATGCCCCAACCCCTGTGCGCCCGTCAAAGCCTCCGTTGTGCGGGGAGACCGGACAGGCTATGGCTGGACGCGACGGTGCCCCGGAGACGGGGTGAAAAGGGAATGCGGTGAGGGGAAACCCGATGCCGCGGCTGCCCCCGCAACTGTAAGCGGCCAGGGTCCCCACGGCGATCCGAGCTTCGTTGAACCGACCTGTCCGAGATGGGACTGCGTTGCGGATCGAAGCCCGGAACGCCGTGGGAGCCCTCAGCTCCTGCCTTCGGCCACCGATGTTTCGGGAAGGCGGCAGGCGCTGCGATCCGCGAGCCAGGAGACCTGCCGTCCCCCGCGCTTTCTCGAACGCCGCCGGCGGGGCGGCCGGAGATGTTGTCGACATGACCACCCAGACCCTCACCCAGACCGGCACCCGCGCGAACGAGGGCTTCGTCGCCATCGTCGCCGCCGCCATGCTCGGCCTCGGGCTCGTGTTCCTCGCCGGCTTCTCGCCGGCCTCGGCGCTGCACAACGCGGCGCACGACTTCCGGCACACGCAGAACTTCCCCTGCCATTGACCGCCTGAACCCAGGCGTTCCCATGCTCATCCGGCTCCTGTCGGCGGCGCTCGCCGCCGGCTTCCTCGCGGCCGTCCTCGTGACGGGGCTCGAGCTCGCGCTCACCTCGCCGCTGATCATCGCCGCCGAGCACTACGAGACCCAGGCCGCTCCCGGCGCCGCCGCCTCGGCGGCCCCGCTGGCCGGGCGCCTGCCGATCGTGCTCGCCCATGCCGGGCACGACCACGACACCAAGGCCGAGCCGGAATGGCAGCCGGCCGCCGGCCTGCCGCGCATGCTGTTCACCGGGCTCGCGACCCTCGTCGGCGGGATCGGCTACGCCCTGCTCCTCGGCGCGGTGATGCTGGCCACCGGCCGCGAGCCGTCGCCCGAGCGCGGGCTCGCCTTCGCGGTCGCCGGCTTCCTCGCCGTGGCGCTCGCGCCGGCTCTGGGCCTGCCGCCCGAGCTGCCCGGCAGCGAGGCGGCCCCGCTGGCCGCCCGCCAGGTCTGGTGGGTGATGACGGCGTCGGCCACCGCGATGGGGATCTATCTCATCGCGATCCGCCGGGTGCCGATCACCATCCTCGGCGGAATCGTGCTCATCGTCGCGCCGCATCTGGCCGGTGCGCCGGAGGTGGCGGCGACGCCGTCCGAGCTTCCCGCCGGCCTCGCCGCGCAGTTCGCCGCGCGCTCGCTCGCCATCGCCTTCGTGTTCTGGGCGGTGATCGGCTTGGCCTTCGGGCGCGCCTGGCAGACCTTCGGCCCGAAGGCCGCGGCAGGCGCCCGTGGCTGACACGATCCTTTACGTCTGCACCACCTGCCGGATGGAGAGCGATGCGCCGGACGGCCCGCGCGCGGGCGCCCGCCTCTTCGACGCGTTGCGTGCGCTTCCCGCCCCCGACGGCGTGACGATCGAAGCGGTCGAGTGCCTGTCGGTCTGCAAGCGGCCCTGCACCGTCGCCGTGGCGGCGGAGGATCGCTGGACCTACGTCTACGGCGACCTCGACCCGGCGGATTCCGCACGCATCATCCTCGACGGCGTCGGCCTCTACGCCGGCACGCCCGACGGGATCGTGCCGTGGAAGCAGAGGCCGCAGGAATTCCGCAAGGGCGTCGTCGCCCGCATCCCCCCGTTTCCGCCGCGCGCGGCCTGAGCCATCGGCGAGATCCCCATGAGCATCGTCCAGAAGATCCCCTGCACCATCGTCACCGGCTTCCTCGGGGCGGGCAAGACGACGCTGGTGCGCCACGTGGTCGAGAATGCCGGCGGGCGCCGGCTCGCGATCCTCGTCAACGAGTTCGGCGACATCGGCTTCGACAAGTCGTTCCTCGCCGCCTGCGGCATCGAGGGCTGCACCGAGGATTCGATCGTCGAGCTTCCCAACGGCTGCATCTGCTGCACCGTCGCGGACGACTTCGTGCCGGCGATGACGGCTCTTCTCGATCGCCCGAACCCGCCCGAGCACATCCTGATCGAGACGTCCGGCCTCGCCCTGCCCAAGCCCCTGGTCCAGGCGTTCCAGTGGCCGGCGATCCGCTCGCGGGTGACCGTCGACGGCGTCGTCGCGGTCGTGGACGGGCCGGCGGTCGCCTCGGGCGCCTTCGCCGAGGACCCCGAGGCTCTGGCCAACCAGCGCGCCGCCGATACGGCGGTGGACCACGACAACCCGCTCGAGGAGGTGTTCGAGGACCAGCTCCTCTGCGCCGACCTCGTCGTGCTCAACAAGGCGGATCTTCTCGACGCCGCCGGCCTCGCGCAGGTGCGGGCCGAGGTGGAGCGCCAGCTTCCCCGCGCGGTGAAGGTGGTCGAGACCGCCTACGGCAAGATCGACCCGCGGGTGCTGCTCGGCCTCCAGGCCGCCGCCGAGGACGACCTCGACGCGCGCCCCTCGCATCACGGCGCGGGCGAGGATCACGACCACGACGACTTCGAGACCGTGGCGCTCCCGGTCCGCACGGCGATCACCGCCGCCGACCTCGCCGCCCGCGTCGAGAAGGCGGCCGAGACCGAGGGCGTCCTGCGGATCAAGGGCTTCTGCGCCGTCGAGGGCAAGCCGATGCGCCTCGTGGTGCAGGGCGTCGGCCGCCGCATCACCCATCATTTCGACCGTCCCTGGACGGCGGCCGAGCCCCGCGACGGCACGCTGGTGGTGATCGGCCTGAAGGGCTTCGACCAGGGCGCGGTCGCCGAAGCGCTCGCCGGCTAGGGGTTGTCCGCCGCACAGGCTACACTGCGCGTTTTCACGACCACCGCAGATTCCGGGATGCTGGACCGCCGACTTGAGCCGATGAGCATCGATGCGTTCTTCGCCTGGCAGGAAGCCCAAGCGGAGCGGTACGAGCTCGTCGGCGGCGTGCCGGTGCGGATGATGGCCGGGGCGCGCAACGTTCACGACGACATCGTCGTGAACATCCTCGCATGGTTGCGCACGGCCCTACGCGGAAGCGGATGCCGTCCGTTCACCGGGGACGGCAGCGTCGAAACGCTGCCCGGCCAGATCCGCCGCCCCGATATCGGGGTCGATTGCGGATCCCGCGATCCGAACGCGCTGAAGGCGGCGCAGCCGCGGCTGGTCGTCGAGGTGCTATCGCCGAGCACGCGCGACTTCGATGCGTTCGAGAAGCTCGGCGAGTACCGCACGATGGCCGACCTGGAGCATATCCTGCTGGTGGAACCCAATGCGGCGGAACTCCGCCTCTGGACGCGTGATCCGGACCGGCATTGGGCTGAGACCCGTCTTCTCGGGCTCGACGCGACGGTCCCGCTCTTGGCGTTCGGGATCGCCATGCCCGCGGCCGAGATCTACGACGGCGTCGCGTTTCCGAGCCGGCCACGCCTCGTCCCCGACGAGCCGGGCGGCTCCGCAGGCTGACCATCGCATGCACCTGATCCGCATCGATACGGTGAGCCTCGACGACGGCGAGGCGGCGGTCGATCTCGGGCAACAGCCTGGCGACGTCGTGTTCCTGTCGTTTACGGATTCCGACCTGCTCGGCGTCGCCAATGCCCACGCGGCCTGCGGCCCGGGCTTCCCGTCGCTGCGCCTGGCCAAGCTGTCGCGCCTGCGCCACCCGATGTCGGTCGATCTCTACGTCGAGACCGTGGTGGCGAAGGCGAGGATCGTCGTGATCCGCTGCCTCGGCGGCCTCGACTACTGGCGCTACGGCGTCGAGCGCTGCGCCGCCGTCGCACGGGCCGCCGGCATCCCGCTGGTGATCCTGCCCGGCTGCGACCGGCCCGACCCGCGGCTCGCCGAGCTCTCGACCGCGCCCGACCTCGCGCCGGTGCTCGACGGATATTTCCGCGCCGGAGGCCCCGAGAACCTGCGCCGCATGCTCGGGCGCCTCGCGGCCGAGATCGGCGTCCCGACCGCCGTCGAACCGCCCGAGACCTTGCCGCGCGGCTTCGCATGGTGCCCGGGCTGCGGACCGCTCGGCCTCGACGCGGCGCTCTCGCTCGGCGCCTCGCCGCTCGCCCTCGGCGCGCCCGGCGCGGCTGCGCCGCACGCGCTGATCCTGGTCTACCGCTCGGCGGCTCTCGGCGGCGACGGCGCACCCGCCAACGCGCTGGCGGCCGCCCTCCGTGAGCGGGGCATCGGAACGCTGACCCTGGCGGTGGCGAGCCTCAAGGATGCGGAGGCGGTCGACGCGGTGCGCGCGGCGATCCGCGCGCGGAAACCCGACCTGATCGTTGCCGCCACCGCCTTTTCGGCGCGCGAGGATGCCGGGTTCGTCCTCGACGCGGCCGATTGCCCGGTGCTGCAGGCCTTCACCGTCGGCAGCCCGCAGGAGGCCTGGGAGGCGTCGGCACGGGGCATGAACGCGGCGGACCTCGCCATGCAGGTGGCCCTGCCGGAATTCGACGGCCGCCTCTCGAGCTTCCCGATCTCGTTCAAGCAGGAAACGGACGCGGCCGACGGCTACGCCGAGCGCCGCGCGGTGCCCTACGCGGCCGGCATCGCGGCGCTCGCCGACCGTGCCGCCGCCTGGCTGCGCCTGGCCGCGACGCCGCGCGGGCATCGCCGGATCGCCTTGGTCCTTTCCGACTACCCGTCCCGCGGCGGCCGCGCCGGCTTCGCCGTCGGCCTCGACACGCCGGAGAGCGCGCGCGCGATCGTGTCGGACCTCGCGGCGGCCGGCTACGCGGGCCCATCGCTGCCGGAGGCCGCCGCCCTGATGCAGGCGTTGACGGACGGTGCGCCGGACTTCGCGATCCCGCTGCCCGATTACGCGGATTGGCTCGCGACGCTACCGGAAGATTCGCGCGAGGCGCTGATCGAACGCTGGGGCGAACCCGAAGCCGACCCGACGTGCCGCGACGGCGCGTTCCGCTTTCGGATGGTGGATGCCGGGGGCGACACGCCCCCTTCCCCCGCAGCTGGGGAAGGGGAAGACGACGCGTCAGGCCGTATCGCGATCTTCCTCCAGCCCGACCGCGGCCGGTCGGACGACCGCAAGGCCGGGTACCACGATCCCGACGAGCCGCCGACGCACGCCTACCTCGCGTTCCATCTCGGCCTGCGCCGGCATTTCGACGCCCTGGTCCATCTCGGCACCCACGGCACCACCGAATGGCTGCCCGGCAAGGCCGTCGCGCTCGCGCCTGCATGCTGGCCCGCGCGGGCGATCGGCGCCCTGCCCGTGGTCTATCCGTTCATCGTCGACGATCCCGGCGAGGCGGCCCCGCTGAAGCGCCGCCTCGGTGGCGTCGCGCTGGGGCACCTGACGCCGGCGATCGAGGCCGGCAGCCTCGAGCCGGAGGCGGCGCGCCTGCGCGAGCTCGTCGAGGAGTACAGTGCCGCGAGCGTCCTCGACCCGCGCCGCGCGACGCTGATCGCGCGCGCCATCCTCGATGACGCCGAGGCGGCCGGGCTGCTGGCGGGCGCCGGAATCGACGCCGACACGCCGATGACGGACGCGCTCGCGGCGCTCGACGCGCACCTGTGCGACCTCGGCGAGACCGCGTTCCGCGACGGGCTCCATGTCTTCGGCCGCGCACCGAACGGCGCGCCGGACGCGGTCGTCGCGAGCGCGCAGGCCGAACGGGCGGGGCTTCTCGCCGCCCTCGACGGCCGATTCGTGCCGCCGGGCCCATCCGGATCGCCCTCGCGCGGGCGCACCGACGTGATGCCGACCGGCCGCAACCTGACGACGCTCGATCCGCGTTCGCTGCCGACCCGCGCGGCGACGCTGCTCGGCGAGAAGGCCGCTGCCGCCATCGTCCTGCGCCACCTTCAGGACGAGGGCGAGTATCCCGCCCGGATCGTCATGGACCTGTGGGCCTCGCCGACGCTGCGCACCGGCGGCGAGGACGTGGCACATGCCCTCGCTCTCATGGGCGTCCGCCCGACCTGGGACCACGCGACCACCCGCGTCACCGGCTTCGAGGTGCTGCCGCTCGCCCTGCTCGACCGGCCGCGCATCGACGTCACCTGCCGCGTCTCGGGCGCGTTCCGCGACACCTTCCCGGACACCCTCGCCCTTCTCGACCGCGCCGCACGGGCCGTGGCGCAGCGCGAGGAGGAGGAAGACGAGAACCCCCTCGCCGCAGCCCGCCGCCGTGGCGAGGGCCAGGCTCGCATCTTCGGCGCCGCCCCCGGCCGCTATGGCGCCGGCGCCGCCGAGACGGCGCTCGACGGCGCATGGGCCGAGCGCGGCGATCTCGGGCGCGCCTATCTCGCGGCGAGCACCCATGCCTACGGCGACGCGGAGGGTGCGGATGCCGGCTTCGCCCAGCGGGTGGCGCAGGCCGACGCCTATCTCCACGCCTTCGACGTGGCCGAACGCGACCTGTTCGACGGCGATGCCGCCGCCGATGCGATGGGCGGGTTCGCCGCCGCGGCCGCCCTCGGGGGCGGCACGCCGACCCTCTACAGCCTCGATGCCGCGAGCCCGGAGACGCCGAAGGTGCGCACCGCCCGCGAGGACGCCGCCCGCCTCGTCCGCGCCCGGCTCGCGAACCCGCGCTGGATCGCCGGACAGCTGCGGCACGGCTATCGCGGCGCCCAGGAACTCGCTCAAGGGCTCGATGCGGTGTTCGTGCTGGCCGCGACCACCGACGCGGTGAGCGATGCCGACTTCGACCGGCTCTATGGCGCCTGGATCGCCGATGCGGAGACCTTCGACGCGTTGTGCACCGCCAATCCCGCGGCGACGCGTGCGATCCTGGAGCGGTTCGACGAGGCCCGCGCCCGCGGCCTCTGGACCAGCCGGCGCAATGCGATGCCGGCCGACGAATTGATGCCGCAGGCGGCGGAATGAGCGCGCCGCGTCGCGTCCTGTCGGATGCCGCGAACCGCCGCGGTTGGTGCCCCAGCCTCGCGCGGCCGATGCCGACCGGGGACGGCCTGCTCGCCCGCATCCACCCGCCCCTCGGCATCCTGACGCGCGCGCAGATCCGTGCCGTGGCGGCGGCATCCCGTGCTTTCGGCAACGGCCATGTCGACGTCACGGCGCGCGCCAACCTACAGCTGCGCGGTGTCACCGAGGCGACCCGGCCGGCCCTCGTCGTGGCGCTGGGCGGGGCGGGCCTCGGCGACATGCGCGCCGACGGCGGCCCGCAGCGCCTCACCCTCACCAGCCCGCTCGCCGGCCTGACCGCGGAGGCCGTGGATGTCAGGGCCATGGCATCCGCGATCGAGGCGCACGGCCTCGCGATCGCCGGGCTTCCGCCGAAGACCCTGGTGCTGATCGAGGGCGGCGGCACCGACCTCTCGGGAATCGCGGCCGACATCCATGTGCGCGCGACCGGGCCGGGGATCGCGGCCGTCGGCCTCGCGGACGAAGCGGGCGTGACGTGGATCGCGACGTGCGACGAGGCGCGAATCGCCGAGGCGGTCGCGGGGCTGCTCCGGGCGTTCGCCACCAGCGGCCGCCGCCGCATCCGCGACCTCGATGCTACGGAACGTGGGAGCCTTGTGCCGGCATTGTACGCCACCCTCGCCGACGAGCCCCCTCCCCCCTCCGTGGGGGAGCGTGGCCCACCCTCCCCCGCAGAGGGGGGCGGGAAACCCGCTTTGTCCGACCGAGCATCTTCGTGCCTCGAGATCGCGGCACCCTTCGGCCGCTGCACGGCGGCGATGCTGGATCGGCTGGCGGAGGTCGCGGACGGGCTCGGCATCGACGAGGTCCGCGTCTCGCCGACGCGCGGCTTCGTGCTGCCGATGCGTGGCGTGCCGTCACTTCGCCGCGGCGAGGCCCTTGCCGACCTCGCCGCCGCCGGCTTCGTCACCGCACCGGACGATCCGCGTCGGGCGGTGGCGACCTGCCCCGGCGCGCCGGCCTGCGCCTCGGGCTCGACGCCGACGGGCACGGATGCCGCACGGCTCGCCGAGGCATTCCGGCCGTTCGCCGCGAGCGGGATGACCGCGCACGTCTCCGGCTGCACCAAGGGCTGCGCCCATCCGGCCCGCGCCGACCTGACGCTGGTCGCCCGCAACGGACGCTACGGCGTCGTCCTCGACGGCTCGCCCGGCGATGCGCCGGCTCTGGAACTGACTTTCGACGCGGCGCTGGAGCGCGTATGGAGGGCGAAATCCGGCACGCTGGCACAGGCGTTCGGCCCCTCCCCCTCCCCTCGGCAAGCCTTCGCCGAGCCAGCCATCGGGACCACGATATGAGCGCCCGCCACGAATACCTGCGCGACGGCGGCGCGATCTACGCCCGGTCCTTCGCGATGATCCGTGCCGAGGCCGACCTCGCGCGCTGGTCCGGTGCGGCCGAGCGCGTGGTCGTGCGGATGATCCACGCCTGCGGCATGACCGACCTGCCGGCGGACGTGGAGATGTCCGAGACTTTCGCCCACGCCGGCGAGGCGGCTCTGCGCGCCGGCGCGCCGATCCTGTGCGACGTGCGGATGGTCGCCGACGGCTGCACCCGCGCCCGGCTCCCGGCCGAGAACCGCGTGATCTGCACGCTGACCGACCCGCGCGTGCCGGCGATGGCGGCCGAGATGGGCACCACGCGCTCGGCCGCCGCGATGGAGCTGTGGCGCGAGCACCTGCCCGGCAGCGTCGTGGCGGTGGGCAACGCGCCGACCTCGCTGTTCCGCCTGCTCGAATTGCTCGACGAGGGCGTCGCGCCGCCGGCGGCGGTGATCGGCATCCCGGTCGGCTTCATCGGCGCGGCCGAATCGAAGGAGGCGCTCGCGCGCGACGGGCGCGTACCGTTCGTCGTCGTGCACGGGCGGCGCGGCGGCAGCGCCATGGCCGCGGCGGCCGTCAACGCGCTCGCCAACGAGATCGAGTGATGGACTCGGCCGAGAACCGCTTCGCGGAGGAGCCTGCCGAGCAGCCGGACAGGCCGATCGCGGTCGTCACCGGCACGCTGTTCGGCGTCGGCATGGGGCCGGGCGACCCGGACTACCTCACCGTTCGCGCGATGCGGGTGCTCGAGCGCGCGCCGGTGCTGGTCCACTTCTGCAAGAAGGGCCGGCGCGGCAACGCCCGCACCATCGCCGATGCCGTGCTCCCGCCGGACGCGACCCGCGAGTTCCCGCTGGCCTACCCCTACACCACAGAGCTGCACCCCGATCACCCGGACTACGTCTCGGCGCTCGCCGCCTTCTACGACGACGCGGCCGGGCAGCTCGCCGACCACCTCGGCGCGGGTCGCGACGTGGCGATCCTGTCGGAAGGTGACCCGTTCTTCTACGGCTCGTTCATGCATCTGTGGCGGCGGCTCAAGGACCGCTTCCCGGTCGAGGTCGTGCCCGGCGTCACCGGCATGTCCGGCTGCTGGACCAAGGCCGGGACGCCGATCACCTGGGGCGACGACGTGCTCACGATCCTGCCGGCGACGCTGCCGGCCGCCGACCTCGCGGCCCGCCTCGCCACGACCGACGCCGCCGTGATCATGAAGCTCGGCCGGCACCTGCCGAAGGTCCGCGCCGCCCTGCACGAGGCCGGCCTTCTGGCGCGTGCGGTCTACGTCGAGCGCGGGACCATGGCCGGCGAGCATGTCGTGCCGCTGGCCGACAAGCCGGACGACGCGGCCCCGTACTTCTCGATGGTGCTGGTGCCGGGCGAAGGGCGCCGGCCGTGAGCGGAAGCCTCGCGGTCATCGGCCTCGGGCCGGGCGATGCCGGGTTGCTCACCGCCTCGGCGCAGGCCGCGCTCGATGCGGCCGAGGACCTGATCGGCTACATTCCCTACGTCTCGCGCGTGCCGGATCGGCCCGGCCTGACTCGGCACGCCAGTGACAACCGCGTCGAGGTCGACCGCGCCCGCCATGCGCTGGAACTCGCAGCCTCCGGCCGGCGGGTGGCCGTGGTCTCGGGCGGCGATCCCGGCGTGTTCGCGATGGCAGCGGCGGTCTTCGAGGCGGTGGAGCACGGCGATCCGGCCTGGCGCCAGCTCGCGATCACCGTCGAGCCGGGCATCACCGCGATGCTGGCGGCCGCCGCGCGCCTTGGCGCGCCGCTCGGCGGCGATTTCTGCGCGCTCTCGCTCTCGGATAATCTTAAACCGTGGGAGGTGATCACGGCGCGGCTCGACGCGGTGCTGCGCGCCGACTTCGTGGTCTCGCTCTACAACCCGATCTCGTCGGCGCGGCCCTGGCAGCTCGGCAAGGCCCTCGGGATCGCCGCCGAGATCCGCGACCCCGACACGCTGGTGATCTTCGCCCGGGCCGTCACCCGGCCCGACGAGGCGATCCGCGTGATGACGCTGGCCGAGGCCCGCGACGCGACCGCCGACATGGCGACGATGGTCATCATCGGTGCCTCGACCACCCGGCTGATCGAGCGCGGGCCGGGCGAGCGGCCGTTCGTCTACACGCCGCGCAGCGTCGCATGATCGCGGCCCGCGCCGACGAGCCGCTCGACGGCCGCGGCGGCATCGGCGACCGCGTCGACCATCGGCTTCCACGGCTGGCGGACGATCACCACCGGCAAGCCGAGTGTCCGCGCAGCGGCGATCTTTCCGTAGGTCGCCGCCCCCCCGGCATTCTTCGTGACGAGCACGTCGACCGACGCGTCGCGCATCAGCGCGACCTCGGCGGCGGCGTCGAACGGTCCGCGCGCGCGGATCGCCGTGAGGCGCGGGACCGGCAGCGCATCCCCGAGCGGCTCGATCGTGCGCACGACGTAGTCGTGCTGCGGCGCGGCCGCGAAGGCCGCGACTTCCATGCGGCCGACCGTGAGGAAGACGCGGCGCGGAACGTCCCCCAGCGCCGCGACGCAATCGGCTACGGTGTCGACCTCGGTCCAGGCGTCTCCAGGCATCCGCGTCCAGGCCGGGCGGCGGATCGCCAGGAGCGGGACGCCGGCAGCTTCCGCGGCCCCATAAGCGTTCCTACCGATGCGTGCCGCGAAGGGGTGGGTGGCATCGACAAGCCGGTCGATCGCCTGCTCGCGCAGGTAGCAAGCCAAGCCCTCCGGGCCGCCGAATCCGCCGATGCGGATTGGAACCGCGTCGACGACCGGCGCCGCGGTGCGCCCGGCCAGCGACAACGTGACGGAGAGGCCGGAATGGGGGAGAAGGCCGCGGACGAGGGCGCTGGCCTCCGTCGTGCCCCCGAGGATGAGGATCCGCATGGCCGCCTTGTCCGATAGGCCCGAACCGGTGTCGAGGCCCGATCCCTGGCTCGCGATCGTCGGCATCGGCGAGGACGGCCGCGACGGGCTCTCCCCCGCCGCCGGCGCGGCGCTCGACGGCGCCCGCCTGGTCTATGGCGGCCGTCGTCACCTCGCGCTCGCCGGCCCGCTCGACGCGGAGCTGCGAACCTGGCCGAGCCCGATCTCCGACGCCTACCCTGAAATCCTGGCGCGGCGCGGGACGCCGACCTGCCTGCTCGCGACCGGCGACCCGTTCCACTACGGCATCGGCGCCGAGATCGCCCGGATCGTGCCGGCCGCCGAGATTCGGGCATTTCCGCAGCCCTCGGCCTTCAGCCTCGCCTGCGCCCGCCTCGGCTGGCCGCTCGCCGAGTGCGCCTGCCTGACGCTGCACGGGCGGGCGCTCGCGCAGATCGTCCGCCACCTGCAGCCGAACGCCCGCCTGCTGGTGCTGTCCTGGGACGGCACGACGCCGGCGGCGGTCGCCGCGCTGATGACCGAGCGCGGTTTCGGCGCATCGCCGATCACCGTATGCGAGGCGATGGGCGGCCCGCGCGAGACCGTTTGGACCCGATGCGCGCGCGATTTCGACCTCGGCGACGTCGACGCCCTGAACACCCTGGCGATCGAGGTGGTGGGCGAGCCCGGCTGCCGGCCGGTCGGCCTCGCCCCGGGGCTCGACGATGCGTGGTTCGAGAACGACGGCCAGCTGACCAAGGCCGAGATCCGCGCGGTGACGCTGGCGGCGCTCCGCCCGCTCGCCGGCCAGCTGCTGTGGGACGTCGGCGCCGGCGCCGGCTCGATCGGCATCGAGTGGATGCTGCGCCATCCCGCGATGCGGGCGACCGCGATCGAAGCCCATCCGTCTCGCGTCGAGCGGATCGCCCGCAACGCGCAGACCCTCGGCGCCCCCGGGCTGACCATCGTCCACGGGGTGGCGCCGGATGCGCTGACCGGGTTGCCGGCGCCGGATGCGATCTTCATCGGCGGCGGCGTCTCCGCGCCGGGCGTTCTGCCGGCGGCGCTCGGCGGCCTGCGGTCGGGCGGCCGGATCGTCGCCAACGCGGTGACGCTGGAGGCCGAGGCGGTGCTGCTCGCCGCCTTCTCGACCCGGGGCGGAACGCTGCGGCGCCTGTCGATCGCCCGCGCCGATCCGGTCGGCGGGCTGCACGGCTGGCGTGCGGCGATGCCGGTGACGCAATGGGCCTGGACCAAGCCGTGACCGGGACCCGCCTCGTCGCCGGCATCGGCTTCCGCCACGGCGTGCCCCCCGACGCGATCGTCGCGCTGATCCGGCGGGCGATCGCGCAGGCGGCGTGCGAGGGGGCGCTCGTCGCGATCGCCACCGCCGCCGACCGAGCCGATGAGCCGGCGATCCGGGACGCCGCCGGCGCGTTCGGCCTGACGCCCGTCGCCGTCGATGCCGAAGCGCTTCGCACGGTCGACCCGCGCGTGCTGACGCGCTCGGCCCGGATCGAGCGATCGCGCGGCGTCGGCTCGCTCGCCGAGGCGGCGGCGCTCGCCGTCGCCGGCGAAACCGGACGCCTGATCCTCGCCCGCATCGACGACGGACGTGCCACCTGCGCGCTCGCGGCGCGGGGCCTAGCGAGCGACGAGGCGATGCGCGAGGCCGATGAGGCCAGCGCCCTCTTCCGTCCCCCCTCTGCGGGGGTAGGGAAGGATGCGGGCGCCGTTAGCCGATCGAAGACACCCATATCCCAGCGCGCCCGAACGGCGCAGATCGTGACCGCATGACCGTCCATTTCATCGGCGCCGGGCCGGGCGCTCCCGACCTCATCACCGTGCGCGGGCGCGACCGGATCGCGGCCTGTCCGGTCTGCCTCTATGCCGGCTCCCTTGTCGCGCCGGAGATCCTCGGCTGGTGCCCCCCGGGCGCGCGGATCATCGACACCGCGCCGCTCGACCTCGACGCGATCGTCGCGGAGATCGAGGCGGCGCATGCCCGCGGCGAGGACGTGGCCCGGCTGCATTCCGGCGACCTGTCGATCTGGAGCGCGCTCGCCGAGCAGATGCGGCGGCTCGACCGGATCGGGATCGCCTACACCGTCACGCCGGGCGTCCCGGCCTTCTCCGCGGCGGCGGCCCTGCTGAAGCGCGAGCTGACCGTGCCGGGCGTGGCGCAGTCGGTCGTCCTCACCCGCACCTCCGGGCGGGCGAGCGCGATGCCGGAGCGCGAGACGCTGGCCGGCTTCGCCGCCACCGGCGCGACGCTGGCGCTGCACCTCTCGATCCACATCCTGGACAAGGTCGTCGCCGAGCTCGTGCCGTTCTACGGCGCGCCCTGCCCGGCCGCCGTGGTGTTCCGCGCCTCCTGGCCGGACGAGCGGGTGATCACCGGAACGCTGGCGACGATCGCGGGGCAGGTCGCCGGATCCGGGATCGAGCGCACGGCGCTGATCCTGGTCGGGCCGGCGCTCGGCGCCGAGGATTTTCGCGAGAGCGCGCTCTACGCGGCCGACTACGACCGCCGGTTCCGGCCCGGCGGGGCGGTCGGCAGCACGGGCATCGACAACGAGGACGCGAACGCATGAGCGTTCCCGGCATCCTCGTGGCCGCGCCGCGGTCGAGTTCCGGCAAGACCACAGTGACGCTCGCGCTCATGCGCGCGCTCGCCCGTCGCGGCCTGCGCGTCCGCGGGGTCAAGTGCGGGCCCGATTACATCGACCCGGCCTTCCACGAGGCGGCGACCGGCTTTCCGAGCGTCAACCTCGACAGCTTCGCGATGGGCCCTGCCCTCCTCGACGCGGTCGCCGGGTTCGCCGTGCGGGACGCCGACATCGTCGTGGCGGAAGGATCGATGGGGCTGTTCGACGGCGTCCGCGCCGGCGAGGGCCGCACCGGCGCGAATGCCGACATCGCCGCCCGCTACGGCTGGCCCGTGCTGCTGGTGCTCGACGTGTCGGGGGCGGCGCAGTCGGCGGCGGCGATCGCGCTCGGCTGCTCGCTCTACGATGCGCGCGTCAGAATCGCGGGCGTGGTGCTGAACAAGGTGGCCAGCGCCCGCCATCGCCGCCTCGTCGAAGCCGGGCTCGCCCGCGTCGGGATCCCGGTCCTCGGCGCGCTGATGCGGGATGCGTCGCTGGTCCTGCTGGAGCGCCATCTCGGCCTCGTGCAGGCGCGGGAGACCTCCGACCTCGACGCCCGTCTGGACCGCCTCGGCGACCTCGCCGTCGAAGGTCTCGATTGCGATGCGATCCTGGCCGCGGCCGGCGGCGCGGTTCCCGCCGGCGCGGGCGCCCTCCCCCGCCCGCCGGGGCAGCGCATCGCGGTGGCGGCCGATGCCGCGTTCAGCTTCCTCTATCCGCACCAGGCGGCAGGCTGGCGGGCGGCGGGCGCGGAGATCGTATCGTTCTCGCCGCTCGCCGACGAGGCACCGAGCCAGGGGTGCGACGTGTGCTGGCTGCCCGGCGGCTATCCCGAGCTCCATGCCGGCCGGATCGCCGCGGCGACGAACTTCCTCGGCGGCCTGCGCAGCTTTGCCGAGACACGGCCGGTGCACGGCGAGTGCGGCGGCTACATGGTTCTGGGCGAGAGCCTCGAGGATGCGGCCGGCATGCAGCATCCGATGGCCGGGCTTTTGCCGGTCGCGACCTCGTACAAGTCGCGCAAGTTGCATCTCGGGTATCGCGTCGCACATCCCATCGCCGATGGGCTTCTGGGGCGGGCGGGGCTGCGCCTCGTCGGCCACGAGTTCCACTACGCGAGCGAGTCGAACCCGCCGCCCTCCGAGGACGAAGCGTTCTGTCGGGTCGCCGACGCGGAAGGGACGGATCTCGGGTTTGCCGGGCATCGGCGCGGCCGCGTCACCGGCACGTTCTTCCACCTGATCGCGCTCGACGACTGACGGACGACGACGGTGGGCCGGCAGCGCTCAGCGATCGGAGACGAGCGCCGCCCCGATCGGGGCGGACCGTCCCGGCTCACTCGGCGGCTTCGGCCTCGGCCGTGTCCGCCTGGCCATGGCCGAGCTTGGCCACCGTCCGCACGATCGCGAGCACGTCGCGGCGCATCTGGTCGTTCTCGATCAGCGCGTAGGCCCGCAGCAGCTCGATCGCGCCGTGGGCGCTGAGGAAGCCGAACACGTCCTCCTTCGGCGCCGCGCCCTCCTCCTTCTCTTCGAAGAAGGCTGAGACCGGAACCTCGAGCAGGCGCGCGATCTCGCGCAGGCGCCCCGCGCCGACGCGGTTCTGCCCCTTCTCGTACTTCTGGACCTGCTGGAAGGTGACGCCCACCGCCGTCCCGAGGGCCGTCTGGCTCAGCCCTCGCGCCTTGCGGAGCGCGGTGATGCGGAGACCGACGAGGCGGTCGACGTCGGTGGTCTGTTTGGGCATCATCGTCAGACACAATCCCATTTCGCGGTCGCGACCGGGTGGGTGACCGTCATCCTCGGACGGTCGACACGCCGACCGGGAGATTGACAGCCGGTTGCGGAGGCCGCCACCTACCTCGCGCCCGTCACGGTGCCGTGCCAACGTCTTGTCAGAGCGAAGGGATAGCCACCTGAGCGCCTCAACTGAAGACAACTAGGACACGAAATAAATCTGAATGCAAGCTTAGATCGATCAGATCGAGGCCTTGTCACGACGTTTGCGCTGCGACGCTACGAGCCTGCGCTAAAACTATAGTATGTTGGTTCGACAGGTGGCGTCGGCCTACCGAAGCGGTCCTCGGTACGAATTACGCAGATTCGGGCGTTGGAATCAGGGTGGTGGCGAGATGCCACCACATCATGGAGAGATCGATGTTCATTGCGATGAATCGTTTCAAAGTGGTTAAGGAATCGACAACGGATTTCGAGCAGGTCTGGCTCGGCCGCGACAGTCATCTCGGCGAGATGCCGGGCTTCGTCGAGTTTCATCTTCTGCGCGGACCCGAGGCGGAAGATCACGTGCTCTACGCCTCGCACACGATCTGGCGCTCCAAGGCCGATTTCGAGGCCTGGACCCGCTCCGAGCAGTTCCGCAAGGCGCACGGCCGCGTGCCGACGACGAAGCCGCTCTATCTCGGGCACCCGCAATTCGAGGGCTTTGAGACGATCCAGACCGTCGGCGGAGCGAGCGGCGACGTCGCAGCGGCCTGATCACACGGCCTCGGCGTCCCGAAGGCGGGACGGCCAAGGTTCCTCCATCCCGGCCGCCGGCTCGTCCCCTCCGGCGTGATGCGAGCGGGGCGCGATCGGCGTCCCCGCATCGAAAACGGTTCCGGCACGCTCGAAGCCGAAGCGCGGCGGGCCGCCGACGCATGGACGCCAAAGCGCGTCTTCGGCACGCATCGCTGCATCCGGCCGCGTCGGCACGAGGGGCGTGCCTCCGACCCGCACCGGAACCGCCATCACTCGAACGTGAAGCTTGACCGTGAAGCCGTCGGGTCCGTGACGGCGTAGGTCGGCCGCTGCGATTCGATTGCGCGTGATCGACGCGATCCTGACGAAACCCTCTCTCAGTAGTTTGCTCGCGTTGCGAGGCGCTGGTCGGACCCTTAAGGCCGGGTCATCTCGCGCAAGGTGACGGGTGTCGTGATCGCGGCCCTACGCTTGCTCCATAGTCCAAGAGTGCTCTTCTCGACGCGCGATCCGTGTCGTTTCGGGACACCGTCCGGTTCAGTTCGGAACATGGCGCGCCAGATGTTTCAAGATCGCCTGCCTGAGACTTTCCAGCCGCTGCCGACTTCGGCGGAGCGACGGCGCAATGTATGGACGGCGCTGCTCCCGCGTCGGAGCCGCGGCGCGTTCCGCATCGGCATCTCGGCCTCGGTGGCGATGACTGACATCCTGTCGATCGTCATCACGACGATGGTGGTCGAATACGGCTATTTCTTCCTTCTGAACGGCGAGATGATGCCGTTCTCGGCGAGCTGGGGCCTGCAGCTCTCCGGTCTGCTGGCGATCGTCATCGTCGCGACGTCCGCCCTGCGCGAGGAATACGCGATCGAGGCGATGCTGGCGCAGAAGGCGTCGCTGCAGAAGAGCGCGGCCCGGTGGGTCGTCGCCTGGGCTGCGGCGCTCGTGGTCGGCTTCATCACCAAGACGACGAACGAGGTCTCGCGCGTCGTCGCCCTCACCGTGTTCGTCTCGGGCCTGCCGGTCTTGATGCTGGCGCATGCGGCGATGATCGGGCTCGTGCGCCGCAGCGTGACGCCGGCGTCCGCGTCGGTGAGCCGCGTCCACCTCGTCGGCTTCGAGGACGACATCGCCCGCTTCTACGCCAGCAACGAGGCCGATTCGCTCGGCCTGCGCGTCGTCGGCACCAGCTATCTCCGCCGGGTCGACGCCCGCGCGGACGAGGCCACCCGCCATGCGCAGATGTCGGAGGATCTCGACCTCGCGGTCTCCGTGGTGCGGTTCCTGCGCCCCGACGACGTCTTCATCCTCGTGCCCTGGGCCGACACCGCCGAGGTGGAGCGCTGCATCGACGCGTTCCTGCGGGTGCCGGCGGCGCTGCACCTGCGCCCGGGTTCCGTGCTCGACCGCTTCCCCGACATGCAGGTGTCCCGGGTCGGCCGCCTCTCCGGCATCAACATCGGCCGCCGTCCGCTGAGCATGGCCGAGGTGCTGCTGAAGCGCCTCCTCGACGTGACGCTCGCCACGATCGCCCTCGTCGCGCTGAGCCCGCTGCTCGCGGCCATCGCCGTGGCGATCAAGCTCGACAGCCCCGGCCCGGTGTTCTTCCGGCAGAAGCGCTACGGCTTCAATCAGCAACCCTTCGGCGTGTTCAAGTTCCGCAGCATGAAGGCCGAGGCGGAGGCGGTGTTCAAGCAGGCCTCGCGCAACGATTCGCGCATCACCCGCATCGGTGCCTTCCTGCGCCGGTCCAACCTCGACGAGCTGCCGCAGATCCTGAACGTGCTGAAGGGCGAGATGTCGCTCGTCGGGCCTCGCCCGCACGCGCTCGCGCACGACCGCAGCTTCGAGCGACGCATCGCCCTCTACGCGCGCCGACACAACGTTCGCCCCGGCATCACCGGCTGGGCGCAGGTCAACGGCCTGCGCGGCGAGACCCTGACCGACCTCGACATGGAACGCCGGGTCAACCACGACCTGCACTACATCGACAACTGGTCGATCTGGTTCGACATCCAGATCATGTTCCAGACGGTGTTCTCGCGCCGCGCCTACCGCAACGCGTTCTGAGCCGGAGATCCGCGAGCGGCGTCCCGGGATCAGTGGGCGCCGTCGGCCTGCCGCCCGTGGCAGGCGCCGCACTCGCCCTCGACCTCGAGGATCCGGCTCGCCGGGCGGAACCCCGCCCGCTCAAGGGTGCGCCCGAGCCCGGCCTCGATCTCGGGCGAGGTGGTCTCGTCGATGCCGCCGCAGCTCCGGCAGATCAGGAACACCAGCCCCTCCCCCGCGCCGTGCTCGTGCGCGCAGGACACGAACGCGTTGCGGCTGGCGATGCGGTGGACGAGGCCGTTCTCGGTCAGGAAGTCGAGCGCGCGGTAGACCGAGACGGCGGCCACCCGGCGATCCGGCCCGCTCAGGCGCTCGGCGATGTCGTAGGCACCCATCGGCTTGCCCGTCTCCGCGACGGCCTGCAGCACGTCGTGCCGCAGCTTGGTGAAGTGCAGGCTCCTGTCGCGGCAAAGCTTCGCGGCACGCGCCATCGTCGCGGCGGCGTGCTCCGCGCCGCACGCCTCCCCTTCGTGCCCGACGTGATCGTGCATCCCGATCCTTGCGGCCGGGGCGCCCCGATTGAACGCCGCCGGTGTTACAGTGTATCACCACGGATTATAGGCCGCGCCACCGGTCCGGGCAACGGATCGACCTTCGGCGCTCGCGCACCCTCGACGAAGATCGTCCCCTTGAGACCCAGATCCCGCACGCCAGCTTCCTCGGCCGCATCGCTGTTCCAGAGCGGCCTGACGTTCCGCCTCGGCCTCGCCGCCGCGCTTGCCGCGCCGCTCTGGCTGGCGATCGCCTGGACGCTGGGCGCGTGACCGCGCGCACGCCCGTGGCCGGCGGCGACATCCGCCTCGACGGACTGACGCTCGGCTACGACCGGCATCCGGCGGTGCACCACCTCGACGGCACCATCCGCCGCGGCGACCTGCTGGCGCTGGTCGGCCCGAACGGCGCCGGCAAGTCGACCCTGCTGAAAGGGCTGATCGGCGAGATCCCCAGCCTCGACGGGCAGATCCACCGCGGCATGCCGGCCCGCACGCTGGCCTACCTGCCGCAGGCCGACGAGATCGACCGCAGCTTCCCCCTGAGCGTCCTCGATCTCGCCAGCATGGGCCTGTGGCACCGATCCGGCGCCTGGCGGAGCCTGCTCGGGCATCGAGGCGCCGTGCTGAAGGCGCTCGACGCCGTCGGGCTGTCCGGCTTCGAGGCGCGGCCGATCGGCACCCTTTCGGGCGGCCAGTTCCAGCGCGCGCTGTTCGCACGCCTGATCCTCCAGGACGCGCAGGTGCTCCTGCTCGACGAGCCGTTCACCGGAGTCGACGCCCGCACCACCGCCGACCTGATCGCGCTGATCCGCACGTGGCACGGCGAGGGCCGGACCATCGTCGCGGCGCTGCACGACCTGGCGCAGGTCCGTGCGTACTTCCCGAAGACGCTCCTGCTCGCGCGGGAGCCGGTCGCCTGGGGCGCGACGGCCTCGGTGCTGTCGCCGCAGAACCTCGCCCGCGCCACCCGCCTGTCGGAGGCCTGGGACGAGGACGCCGCCATCTGCGCCCACGACCATGCCCAAGTCGCCCCGGCACCCGACGGGTCCGGGCACGACGATGGGCACGATCACACGCACGGGCATCGCCATCGCCCGGCCCCACCCGAGCAGCACGAGACCGCGGCGTGATCGATCCCTTCGCGCCGTTCGTCGAGTTCGGCTTCATGCGCCGGGCGTTGGTCGGCTGCCTCGCGCTGTCGATCTCGGCGCCGCCGGTCGGCGTGTTCCTGATGCTCCGACGCATGAGCCTGATGAGCGAGGCGATGAGCCATGCCATCCTGCCCGGCGCCGCCGTCGGCTTCCTGGTGGCGGGCCTGTCGCTGCCGGCGATGACGCTGGGCGGGCTCGTCGCGGGGCTCGCGGTCGCCCTGCTCGCCGGCCTCGTCACCCGCTCGACCGTGATCCGCGAGGATGCGAGCCTGGCCGCGTTCTACCTGATCTCGCTCGCCGCCGGCGTGCTGCTGGTGTCGATGCGCGGCTCGCAGATCGACCTGCTGCACATCCTGTTCGGCACGGTGCTGGCGCTCGACGACCCGGCGTTGCTACTGCTCGGCGGCATCGCGACGGCGACCCTGTTCGGCCTCGCGCTGATCTACCGCCCGCTGGTGATGGAATGCGTCGATCCGCTGTTCCTGCGCACGGTGAGCCGCGGCGGCGGCCCGGTGCACTACGCCTTCCTCGGCCTCGTGGTGATGAACCTCGTCGGCGGGTTCCAGGCGCTCGGCACCCTGCTCGCGGTCGGGCTGATGCTGCTTCCGGCGATCGCCGCCCGGTTCTGGGCGCGCGGGCTCGGCACGCTGATCCCGGCCTCGATGCTGATCGCGGTGGTGGCGAGCTTCTCGGGCCTGAGCCTGTCCTACCATCTCGACCTGCCGACCGGGCCGGCGATCGTGCTGGCGGCCGGCGCGCTCTATCTCGTGTCGATGCTGGCGGGCCCGCGCGGAGGGCTGCTCTACCGCTTGGTGAAGCCGCGGCATCTCGAGGCGTGAGCCGGAGCCGCACGATCGCGGTTCAGAGGTGGACCAGGCTCATGATCCCGGCAACGATCGCGTAGGCGAAGCCGGCATTGAGCAGCACGCCCAGGCTCCCGATCCCGAGACCGACCAGCACCAGGATGCCGTCGCGCTCGACCAGCCCGAGGCCGACGAGGCAGACGGCGAGCCCGAGCGGGATCTGGCCGATCACCGGCGCGGCGACGATCAGCGCCAGCGACAGCGTCAGCAGGGCGATGCCCATGCCGCGCATGCCGAGCGCCGTCTCGAACACGCTGAGCCGTGGCCGCGACCAGCGCTCCAGCCGCCGCAGCACCGGCACGGCGCGCTTGACGGCCCGCTCGACGTCCTTCCGGGCGACCGATCGTCCCAGCAGCGCCTTCGGCAGCCAGGGCGACGACTTGCCGATCGCAATCTGCACGGCCACGAGCAGCAGCAGCAGGCCGCAGACCAGGGGGATCGGCGGCGGCATCGGCAGGCAGTTCGGCAGGCCGAGCAGCACCACGAGCAGCGCGAAGGCACGGTCCCGCAGCACCGCGACGATGTCGCCGACGGTCAGGCGGTCTCCCTCTTGGCTGGCGAGAACCGTGAGGACGTCGGACGTTCGGGCACCGGAATACAAAACGTGGCCGCAGGTTGCTGTCCCGGCGCGGGCTCTAGCCGAGTTCGGCACCGCCGCCAAGCATGAGCCTCGCCCCCGCCCCGGCGGCGCACCGTCCGCGGGAAACCGACAAGCCTGGAAGCTTCAGAAAGGACATATTTCCTTCAGGTTGGCTAGACGATTCATGCGTAACTTGAAGTTACATACTCAGAGTTGCGGTTGATTGTTTCACGGCCGAATGGTGGAAAAATCGACGACCGTCTTTGAAAATGTCGCGACATCTCTCCTGAATCGCCCCATGTTGCGAGCCTTCGAGATATAAGATTTTCATCTTGTATTAGGAGTCATCGGCTTGGCACGGCTCGCGTCCCCGCACCGAAGGCGCCGTCTCGCGGCGGCGGTGGCGTGCCTGCTCTGCACCGTTCCAGCCGCATCCCCCACGGCTCGGGCCGGCGATCTCGACACCCTGCTGTTCGGCAGCCTGGATGCCGGCGCCGCGAATTTCCTGTCCATCGGCGCCAAGATCGCGCTGGACAAGCTCGACCGGCCGGGTTTCGTCGCGCTCGCCAGCCTCGGCGGCGGGCGCCGCAACGAGATGGCGTGCGGCTGCGATTCGTGGGGCAGCGCTCGCCTGTCGCGCTACACCGTGCTCGGCGCGGCGCTGGCGGGCTATCAGTGGTTCCCGGATTGGGGCGTCGTCGCGCTCTATGCCGGGCCGGAGGGTGCGTACGAAGCCCTAACGGACGGGCGCAGCGTGGCGACGCTTCCGATGCGTTGGGGCCTTCGCCTGCACGGCGAGGTCTGGGCGCGCCCGACCGACGAGAGCCTGGTTCAGGCGACCCTGGTCCTGGGCTCGGCGCGCGATTCGGCCTGGTCCCGGATCGCCCTCGGCTATCGCGCCTGGGGCTTCTACTTCGGCCCCGAAGTCAGCCTCTACGCCGACCGGACCGGCTATACGAAGTGGAATTTCGGCGCCCACGCCACCGATTTCGCAGTCGGCATCTACAGTTTTCGCGTGTCGGGCGGCGTACAGGTCGAGAGTACCGAAAGGCGGCCGAGCCCGTACCTCGCGTTGTCGGTCTGGACGCCGTGGTGAGCGATGCTCGACCCATCCGCGGCTGGCCGAACCATGCTACGATTGCCAGCAGCAGACGCAGCGGAAACGCGACGTCGTTCGGTTGGTGATCGTATGGACGCAATCAGCATCTTCGACGCAGAAAGTTCGCTCGGCTCACTTCTCGATGCGCTCGAGGCTGGCCAGGACGTGCTCGTCCTGCGCGACGGCAAACCCGTCGCACGGCTCGTCCCGCCGACCCGTGAAGATACCACGGCCCTGACGGTTGGCGGGCTGCGCGCGTTGCGCGATCGCATCGCCGCCCGCGGTGAAACGTTCAGCCCAGATGAGATAGAGATTTTTCGTAGCGAAGACCGCCGGTGAGCCTCTGCATCCTAGATGCGTCGATGGCCCTCGCTTGGGTCCTGCCGATCGAGAGCGATGCGAGCGATATTCTCGAACAGGTCGCGGCAAAAGGTGCGATCGTGCCTGGCCTCTGGGCTCTCGAGGTCGGGCACGTCCTTCTTACGGCTGAGCGGAAGCGCCGCATCGTAACGGCAGAGAGGACTCAGGCTCTCGAGCTTCTCGCAGCCCTACCGATCTCGATCGATACCGAGACCGCGCGACATGCCTGGTCGGCGACGATGACGCTCGCCGCCAAGCACGGGCTCTCGCTGTACGATGCGAGCTATCTCGAATTGGCGATTCGGTGTTCACGCCCCCTCGCCTCGCGCGATGCGAAGCTCCTTCGCGCCGCGTCCGCCTGCAGCGTTCCAGTTATCGTTTAATCTCGCCCGCCGGCGCATCGGCGCTCAGCCCATCGAGGAACGACGCCGCGTCCGCCGCGATCTCGGCCTTGCGCGCGGGCGGCATCGCGGCGAGCGTGCGATAGGGCATCGACAGGCGCGGGTTGCCTTCGAGGCGGTCGGCGTTGGCGATGAGGAAGTTCCAGTACAGGTAGTTGAACGGGCAGGCGTCCGGGCCGGCCTTCTTCGCGACGTCGTAGCGGCAGGCGGCGCAGTAATCGGACATCCGGTTGATGTAGGCACCGGAGGCCGCGTACGGCTTCGATCCCATCACGCCGCCATCGGCCCACAGCACCATGCCGTGCACGTTCGGCAGCTCGACCCACTCGTAGGCGTCGGCGAAGACGATCAGGTACCATTCTTCGACCTGCGCCGGCGAAAGCCCCGCGAGCAGGGCGAAGTTGCCGGTGACCATCAGGCGCTGGATGTGGTGGGCATAGGCATGGGCCCGCGTCTCGGCGACGACCTGCGCGAGGCAGTTCATCTCCGTCTCGCCCGACCAGTAGAACCACGGCAGGTCGCGCCGCGCGTCGAGGGCGTTGGTCTCGGCATAAGCCGGCATCCGCGCCCAGTAGAGGCCGCGCACGTATTCGCGCCAGCCGAGGATCTGGCGGATGAAGCCCTCGACGCAGTGCAGCGGGGCCGCGCCCTCGCGATAGGCGCGCTCGGCGGCACGGCAGACTTCCTCCGCGGTGAGCAGGCCGGCATTGAGGGGCGGCGAGATCAGCGCGTGGTAGAGGAACGGCGCGCCGGTCTTCATCGCGTCCTGGTAGTCGCCGAAGGTTGGCAGGCCGTCGGCGATGAAGTGCTTCAGGGCCTCGAGCGCGTCGCGGCGGGTCACCGGCCAGCCGAAGCCGTCGAGGTCGCCGAAATGCCCGGCGAACGCCCGGGCGACGAGGTCGAGCACCGCGCGCGTCGTCGCGTCCGGCTCGAAGCGCAGGCGGCTCGGGACGGCATGGCCCCGCGGCAGCTTCTTGCGGTTGTCGGCGTCGAAGTTCCACTGGCCGCCGACGGGATCCTTGCCGTCCATCAGCAGCCCGGTGCGGCGGCGCATGCCGCGGTAGAACGTTTCCATGCGCAGCGCCCGGCGGTCCCCGGCCCAGTCGGCGAAATCGCGGCGCGGGCACAGGAAGCGGTTGTCGTCGCGGATCTCGACCGGGACGGCAAGGTCGTCGCGCCACGCCTGCATCATCGACCAGACCCGCCATTCGCCGGGTTCGGTCACGACGACACGGTCCGGCGCGTGCCGGGCCACCGCGCGCGCGAGCTCGCCGGTGAAGCTGCCGCTGTTGCCGGGATCGTCGAGGCGGACGTAATCCACCGTGACGCCCTCGGCTTCGAGCTCCGCCGCGAAGTGGCGCATGGCCGAGAACAGGAAGGCGATCTTCTGCTTGTGATGGCGGACGTAGGTCGCCTCCGCCATCACCTCGACGATGAGCACCACGTCGGGCGCATCGAGATCGACGAGGCTCGACACGCGCCGGCTGAGCTGGTCGCCCAGCACGAAGCGCAGGGTCTTCCGCCCTGCGGTGTTCCGCGTTGCCAAGCGCCTCAGCCCTTGGTGCGCAGCATCGAGCGGCCGCCGTCGGCGCCGATGATCTGCCCGGTGATCCAGCCGGCCTCGGCCGAGACGAGGAAGGCGGCGAGCCCCGCGATGTCCTCCGGCGTGCCGAGGCGCTGCAGGGCATGCATCGTGGCGATGCCCTGGGCCAGGGTGGCGTTGCCCGTGATCGCGGCGGCGAGCGGCGTCCGGGTCAGTGAGGGCGCCACCACGTTGATGCGCACGTGCGGCGCGAGCTCGGCCGCCAGCGAGAGGGCGAGGCCTTCGACCGCTCCCTTCGCCATGGCGACCGAGGCGTGGGCCGGAAACCCCTGCGCCACCGCGACGGTGGAGAACAGGACGACGCCCGCGCCGGCCTCGCCGGCACCGGCCTTCAGCGCGCCGGCCGCCGCCTGGATCGCCGAGAAGGCGCCGAGCGCGTTGACCCGGAAATCGGTCTCGGCGTCCGCCCGGGTCAGGCGGGCGAGCGGCCGCAGGTTGATGGTGCCGACCGCGTAGATGAGGCCGGCGAGGCGATCGCCTGCCTCCGCGGTGGCCTGAGCGAAGAAGTCGGCGTCGGCGACGTCGCCGGCCGTCACGGTGGTCTCGCCGAGTTCGGCCGCCGCGGCTTCGAGCCGGCCGCGGTCGCGCGCCGCGAGGTGGAGGCCGTAGCCGCGGTGGCGCAGCGCCTCCGCCGTTGCCCGGCCGATGCCGCCCGTGCCGCCGTAGATCAGAACCCGTTGCATGCTCGCCCCCGTCGCCGCCGAACGCCCCTTGCCGGCGGAGACGGTTCGACAAGATGAAGCTAAGGCGTCGTGGAGGACGGAGGAGTCGGTCGAGGCCGGCGCGGCCGTTCCACATGGTCGCATCCCATCGAGACCGCCGGAGAATCCAGGTTCATGAAGTTCGCCTTCGCCGGCATCGATTTCCTCGGCGGCGTGTTCGAGGGCCTGATCGAGGCCGGCTGGACCCCGATCAAGCTGTTCACCCGCCCCTGCGACGGGCTCTACGATCACAACGACGTGGTGGTGGCGCGCGCCCGCCAGCTGCGCCTGCCGATCCAGCTCTCGCGGCTGAAGGCCCAGGATCTCGACGCGCTGAACGCCGCCCACGGCCGCGACTGGGCGCTCGTCGTCGCGGGCTATCCCTGGCTGATCACCGGATGGCGCACCCGCGCGGCCTTCGGCTTGAACATCCACCCCTCGCCGCTGCCGACCGGGCGCGGCCCCTACCCGCTGTTCCGGGCGGTGGAGGAAGCCTACGAGACCTGGGGCGTCACCGCCCACGTGCTCGCCGAGGAGGGCTTCGACACCGGCGACATCCTCGCGCAGGACCTGTTCCCGCTCGACGCCCAGGAAGACCACGAGACGCTGCTGGCCAAGTGCCAGATGGCGGCGCGGCGGCTCGCGACCGGGCCGATCGGCCGCGATCTGCCGGCGCGGTGGCGGCGGCCCGAGCCGCAGGGCGACGGCTCGTACTGGGCGCGCGCGAGCGACGTCGACCGCACCCTCGACTTCCGCGCCGACGTCGCCGCGATCCTGCGTCGGATCCGCGCTTTCGGATCGATCGAGACGCTGGCGCGGCTCGGCGACGCTCGCGTCTACGTCGCGCAGGCCGGCGGCTGGCGCGAGGCGCACAAGCATCTGCCCGGCACCGTCGTCCATCGCCACAGGCGCCACGTCGTGGTCGCGGCCCGCGACGGCTACATCCAGATCACGCGGTGGTCGCCGGTGGGGCTGGCCGAAGCCGGACAGATCGGGCGCTGACCGGATGTCCAGGCGAAGCGGGGGCGATTCCGCAAACAAGAGTTCGGGCCGGACATCGGGGAAGATGATCCGCAAGGGCGACCTGCCGACCAAGCTGTGCGCGCAGTGCGGGCGGCCGTTCGCCTGGCGGAAGAAGTGGGAGCGGGTCTGGGACGAGGTCCGGTTCTGCTCGGATCGCTGCCGAAGCGAGGCGAAGAAGGCCTGAGCCTTCAGAGCCGAGCCAGCATCTCCGGCGTGTCGACGTCGAGCGCGGTCCCGGGCTCTCCCGGAATTTCCAGGACGTCGGCGCGACCCTTCAGCAGCGGCCCGGCGCCGTGATCGCCGGACAGGCTGGCGAGGGCGTCGCCGAGCACGCGCCGATCAAGCAGCACCGGGTTGCCGCGGCGCCCCGCGATCGTCGGCACCACGGCGCTCGGAGCCGGCTTCGCGGCCCGATAGGCGGCGGCGAGGCGATCGATCTGCTCCGGCGTCACCCGCGGCATGTCGCCGAGCAGGATCACCGCCGCATCGGTCTCGGCCGGCAGCGCGGCGATTCCCGCCCGCAGCGAGGTCGAGAGGCCGGAACCGAACGCGGCGTTCTCGACGAAGACGAGGTCGAGATTGTGAAGGACGGCGCGCACGGCCACCGCATGGGCCCCGAGCACGACGACGACCGGACGGGCCCTGGACGCGAGGGCGGCTTCCGCGGCGTGGCGAACCAGCGGCGTCCCGTCGAGCCGCGCGAGCAGCTTCGGTTCGGCACCGAAGCGGGTGCCGCGGCCGGCGGCGAGCAGGACGGCACCGATTCCGATGTCAGGCATCGTCGGCGGCGCTCGGTTCGCCCGATCGCGGCTGCGGCCGTGAGACGATCTCCATCAGCAGTCCGCCGACACCGAGCGCGACGATGTCGGCGCGGGTGACGGGCAGGTCCGCGAGCAGGCGGTGCAGCACCCAGTCGAACCCGTTCTCCTTGGGCGAGCGGGCGCAGCCCGGCGCGCCGATCACCGGAACGTCCCCCAGCGCTCCGAGCAGCAGCAGGTTCCCGGGATCGACCGGCATGCCGAAATGGATCACCGCGCCGCCCGCAGCCGCGATGCCGGCCGGGATCACGTCGCGGCGGTCGGCGATGGCCGAGGCGCCGAACACGATCGCCAGGTCGGCGCCGTCCTGCGCGGTCGCCGCGGCCAGCGCCTCGGCAACCGCGCCGGCCGCGTGCGGAACGCGACGGTCGGCAACGATCTCGGCGCCGGTCGGCGCGAGCCGATCCGCGAGGGCGGCCAGGGTCCGGTCGACGGTGGTCTCCTTCAGGCTCGGCAGCCGCGTCGAGACCACGCCGACCCGGCGGCGGCGATAGGGCGAGACCCGCAACGCGCCGGCCAGCGCGGCGGCGCACGCATGCGCCAGGACCGTTCCCGGCACCGCGTAGGGGATGATCTTGATCGTCGCGACCATCTCGCCGGCCACCACGGGCTTGAACGGCGGCAGCGTCGCCGCGGTGATCGCCTCGTCGACGCCGTTGACCGCATCGATGCCGGCTCGATCCACGACCAGAACGCCGGGCCCGACCGCGAAGAGGTTGCAGCGTCCGGTGAACGGCGGCTCGCAGCGCAGGCCGGTCCCGGCGAGGTGCCGCGCCAGGGTCTCGGCGGCCTCGTCCTCGCCGACGTCGCCCGGCTCCAGGGAAACGGCCACCAGATCGCGCACGCCCTCGGCCGCGAGGCCTGCAATCGTTTCGGGCAAGATCGCCCGGCCCTTGCGCAGGGTCGCGCCGCCGGCCTTGATGGTGTGGGCGGCGATGAGGCCGAGCGCGGAGTCGACCGGAACCGGCCCGAACTTCACGAAGCCGCCTCGCGCGGCGCCCGACGCAGGGCGGCGACGACCTGCGCCATCACCGAGAGCGCGATCTCGGCCGGGCTGACCGCGCCGATGGCGAGCCCGATCGGGGCGCGGATGCGCGCCAGCTGGGCCTCGGAATAGCCGGCCTCGATCAGCCGGACCGCGCGCGCCGCGTGGGTTTTCCGCGAGCCGAGCGCACCGATGTAGAAGCACTCCGCCGAGAGCGCGGCCTTCAGCGCCGGATCGTCGATCTTGGGATCGTGGGTCAGCGCGGCGAGCGCGCAGTAGCGGTCCAGCGGCGGCACCGCGCCGCCGAAGGCCGCGTCCGGCCAATCCGCCACCAGCGCGACGCCCGGAAACCGCTCGGGGCTGGCGAAGGCGGTGCGCGGGTCGATCACCGTCAGCGCGAGGTCGAGCGCGGCGGCCATCGGCACCAGGGCCTGGGTGATGTGCACGGCCCCGACCACGACGAGCCGGACCGGCGGCACCTGGACCGTCAGGAACAGCGTCCGGCCGTCCGCCTCGACGAGGCCGCTCCGGGCTGCGGCGAGGTGCCGACCGAGCGGTTCGGCGAGGGCGTCGGCGGCGATATCGGCCTCCCGAACCAGGCGCTGCCCGCCGTCGGCGATGTCGGTGACGAGGATCGCGGCGCGGCGGGCGGCGCGCTCGGCGTTGAGGCCTTCGAGGATGTCGGCGCGCATGTCAGTCGATCCGCTCGACGAAGATTCGGATGCGGCCGCCGCAGGAGAGCCCGACCCGCCACGCGGTCTCGTCGGCGACGCCGAACTCGATCACCCGCGGCTTGCCGTCGGCGATGGCGTCGGCGGCTTCCGTGATGACGGCGCCCTCGACGCAACCGCCGGAGACCGAACCGAGAAAGTTGCCCTCGCCGTCGACGACGAGGTGGCTGCCGACCGGACGCGGCGCCGATCCCCAGGTCTCGATCACGGTCGCGAGCGCCACGTCGCGGCCGTCGCGTCGCCAGGACGCGGCGGTGTTCAGGATGTCGGCTTCGGTCGAGATCATCGGCGTGCCTCGAAGGCCGCGCGCGCCGGCCTCAGGATGCGGGAGCCCGGTCGCGGGCCGAGAGGTTCAGGTATGGCATCGTGGGCGGGGCGCAAGGCGCGCGCAGCGGCGGTGTTGCACGGAACGCATGACGACCGACTTCACGCGTCGGTGCAAACGCCGGCCGTCGCCGCGTCCAAGCGCTCAGCGCACGCTGCGCCGGGTCGCCACGGTGGCGAGCGCGGCCAGGTCCTTGTCGCCGTCGCCGTGCGCGATCGCGTCGATGAGGTTGTCCCGCAGGACGCTCGCGAACGGCATCGGCACGTTCACCGCCGCCGCGGCGCCGAGGGCGAGGCCGATATCCTTGGCGCCGAGGCGGAGGCCGAAGCCCGGCGGCTCGTAGCGGTTCGCGGCGATCGACGCGCCGTAGCCCTTGTAGACCGGCGAGGCGAACAGCGTGCCGGTGAGCATGTCCAGAAGGTCGGCGCCGGCCACCCCGTGACCTTCGGCGAAGGCGGCGGCCTCGCCCATCGCCTCGATCGCCGAGACCAGCATGAAGTTGCCGGCGAGCTTCACGGCATTGGCCTGATGCGGCTCGGTGCCGAAGCGCCACGTCTTCGTGCCCATCGCGTCGAGGAGCGGGGCTGCGCGGTCGATCGCGCCGGCATCGCCCGCGGCGATGATATTGAGGGCGCCCGCTGCGGCCGCGTCCGGCCGCCCGAACACAGGGGCGCCGACATAGGCGATGCCGGCGCGCGCATGGATCGCGGCCAGTTCCTGCGCCAAGGCGACGGAGATCGTGCTCATCGACAGGTGGATCGCCGGCCGGCCTGCGCTGTCGAGCAGCCCGCCCTCGACGATGACGGAGCGCAGCGCTGCGTCGTCCGACAGCATGGTGATCGCCGCGTCGCCCGCGAACGCCTCGGCCGCGCTCGCCACCGGCGTCGCGCCGGAGATCCCGTGCGCAGCATCCGGGGTCCGGTTCCAGACGCGGACGGTGTGCCCGGCCTCGACCAGCTTGGCCGCCATGGCGCGCCCCATGCGCCCGAGCCCGATGAATCCGACGTCCATGCGCTTCCTGCCTTCCGATGCCCGCTCGGCCTCAACGCCGATCGCGCCGGTCCGATGCAAGGCTCGGCCGTTCATTCCGCCGCGGCGGCGATCCGGGTCTCGGCGGGTTCGGCCGGGATCGCGGCGGCCAGCGGCAGCTCGATCGCGGCGGAGAGGCCGCCTTCCGGGCGATTCGTCAGGGTGAGCCAGCCGTCATGCGCTTCGACGATGGCGAGCACGATCGACAGCCCGAGGCCGAAGCCGCTCGCGTCGTTGAGATTGCGGGCCCGGTCGCCGCGCACGAACGGCTGCAGCATCGCGTCGCGCTCGGCTTCGGGAATGCCGGGGCCGGTGTCGCCGACCACGATGCGGACGCCCCGCGGCGTCTGCTCCATCGAGAGGCGCGCGCCGCCGCCGTACTTGACCGCGTTGTCGACGAGGTTGGTGATCGCCCGCTCAAGCTCGTCGGGCTTTCCGCGGACGAGCACGTGGCGACTCTGCGTGACCACGACGTCGGCGCCGACGTCGCTGAACCCGTCGCAGACCGTCTGCACCACCGAGGCGAGGTCGATCAGCGTCCGGGCGCTCGACGCGCCGCCCTGGCCGTCGCGGACGAAGGATAGGGCCGCCTCGACGAGCGCGTTCATCTGGTCGAGATCGCGCAGCGTCATGATGCGGGTGTGGTCGTCGTCGATGAACTCCGCGCGCAGCCGCAGCCGGGTGATCGGCGTGCGCAGGTCGTGGCTGATCGCGGCCAGCATCTGCGTGCGGTCGTCGATCAGGCGCCGCACGCGGTTGCGCATCCGGTCGAGGGCGCGGGAGACCGCGATCACCTCCCGCGGGCCGGCCTCGGGCAGCGCCACGTGGTCGTCCCCGGTGCCGAAGGCCTCGGCGGCGCCCGCGAGCCGCGCCAGAGGCGCCGTCAGCGCCCGCGTCGCCCACACCGAGAGCAGCGCCAGCGTCAGGGCGAGGAAGATCACGGTGAAGATGATCGCGCCTTCGTGCGGCGGCCTGAGCGGGTCGTCGGGCAGGCTCGCCTGCAGCCGCGCACCGTTCGGCGTCACGATCCCGAGGCGGAGGTAGCCGTCGGCGCGCATCTCCGGCCCGCCGATCTCGACCACGGTCAGCGCCCGGCCGAAGCCGTTGCGCAGGCGGCGGACGACCGGGCGGTTGAGGCCTTCGCCCTCGGCAGCGGTCCCGGTCCAGGGCGCGATCTGAAGGTTCGGCACGCTGCGTGCCGCATTCGCCAGCAGGGCGTCGCGGTCCGGCACGGGAGCGTTGTCGAGGAGGCGGGCGACGATCGCGAGGCGCCCTGCCGCGACGCCGGGATGGTCGTCCGGCTTCCAGGGCTCGCGCAGGAGCACGAAGGCCGTAGTCGCGACCGCGTGCGCGACGACGATCGCGGCCACCACGAGCAGGGCGATCTGCCCGGCGACGCTGCGCGGGCGCAGGCGGCTCCGGATCCGGCCGAACCTCATGAGCGCGTCACCTCCGGCGTGAACAGGTAGCCGCCCGAGCGGATCGTGCGGATGATCTCGGGGTTGCGCGAATCGCGCTCGATCTTCTGGCGGATCCGGCTCACGAGCACGTCGATGCTGCGCTCGAACGGGCCGGCGCTGCGCCCCTGGGTCAGGTCGAGGAGCTGGTCGCGCGAGAGCACGCGGCCCGGGCGCAGGCACAGGGCATGGAGCAGGTCGAACTCCGCGCCGGTGATCGAGATGCGCGCGCCCTCCGCGCTCAGCACCTGCCGCAGCGAGACGTCGAGCGTCCAGCCGACGAAGTGCATCCGGCGCGCGCCCTCCTCCTCCGCCACCTCGTTGCCGGTGCGGCGCAGGACGGCGCGGATGCGGGCCAGCAGCTCGCGCGGGTTGAACGGCTTGGCGAGATAGTCGTCGGCGCCGATCTCGAGGCCGACGATGCGGTCGATCTCCTCGGCCTTGGCGGTGAGCATCAGGATCGGGATCGCTGAGCTCGCGCGCAGGCGCCGGCACAGGCTGAGGCCGTCCTCGCCCGGCAGCATCAGGTCGAGGACGATGAGGTCGACCCGGCCGTCGGCCAGCGCCCGGTCCATCTCCGCGCCGTCGCCGGCGAGGGTGACGCGGCAGGCGTTGCCGCGGAGGTAGCGCGCGACCAGGTTCGCGATCTCGCGGTCGTCCTCGACGATCAGGATATGCGGGCTGGCGGGCGCGTTCATCGGCGGTCGTCTTCGGTCGCGTCCCGACGGGACTTCGCGGCTCCTTATGGCCCGAGACGCGCGACAATCGAAGATGGGGGGCGGCGGCAAATTTGTAACGGCGTGTTTCCCATGCGCGTTTCGGTGTGCGGCATCTCGAGGACGCAAGACGTTGCGTCCGCGAAACCACGCGACAGCTTGCGGCGACGGCGATCAGTACCCGCGGGCTCTGTCCACGCCCGCCGGCACCCGTCCGGTGCTGCGGAAGGCCGCCACGGCCCCGGCGACGATCGCGGCCGCCGAGGCTTCGTCGGTCGGCGCCGCGACGTGGGGCAGGACCGTGACGTTCGGGTGGTCCCAGGCCGGGTGGTCGCGGGGCAGCGGCTCCTGCGCGAACACGTCGAGCACCGCGTGCCCGACCCGTCCGTCATCGAGCGCCAGCCACAGGTCGGCCTCGACGAGGTGGGCGCCGCGGCCGAAGTTGATCACGCCGGCACCCGGCGCCAGCCGGGCGAAGCAGGCGCGATCGAGGATGCCGCGTGTCTCGGCGGTGAGCGGCAGCAGGTTGACGAGGTAGGCCGCGCCGTCCAGCGCCGTGCCGAGGCCGTCGCGGCCGGAATGCGCAATCAACCCCGGAATCGCGGTGCCCGATCGGCTCCAGCCGCGGACGGGAAAGCCGAGCCCGAGCAGCAGCTCGGCCGAGGCCCGCCCCATCTCGCCCATCCCGAGGATCGCAACCGGGCACGCGCCGGCCGCGCGGGCCGGGTGCTGGCGCCATGCGCGGCGGCGTTGCTGCGCGGCGTAGAGCGGGAGATCGCGGTGCAGCGCGAGCACGCAGGCCGCGACGGTCTCGGCCATCGTTCGCGCCAGCGTCGGATCGACGAGACGGACGACGGGGACAGGCGGCAGCGTCGCGTCCTGCAGCAGGCGCTCGACGCCGGCCCACAGGCTGTGCACCCAGGCGAGCGCCGGCAGTCCGGCCAGCGCTCCCGGAACCGGGTTGGCGACGATCGCGATGGCGACCGTCGAGCGATCGAACGGGTCGGCAGCCGTCACGATGCGCTCGTCCGGCATCGCGCGGGCGAGCGCGTCGCGCCAGATCGCCTCCTCGGCGGGCGACTGGCTGGTGGCAAGCAGGACGGGCTCAGGCATGAGGGCGCCTCGATCGGTCGACAGGGTTGGGAATAGCCTCGGCATCGGCTTCGAACGGGCTTCCGTGGCCATCGGCGCGGGGCTGCCTGCGGTTCGGCGCAGGGCTCGCGGCCTTTTCGGATCGGTTCTTCGCGCCAGATATCGGTTTCACTCCCTCGATCCAACCTGTGAGCGAAGAATGGCCAAGCCCGTCCATGCGATGATCCGCGTCCGCGACGAGGCGCGCTCGGTCGCCTATTACGAGGCGGCCTTCGGGCTCGCCATCTCCGACCGCTTCGACTTTCCCGACTTCACCCTCGTCTACATGCGCGCGCCGGATTTGCCCTTCGAGATCGAGCTGACGGTCAACAAGGACCGGACCGACGCCTACGACCTCGGCGACGGCTACGGCCACGTCGCCGTCACCGTCGCGGATCTCGCCGCCGAGCACGCCCGCTTCACCCGCGAGGGGCTTCCGGCGACGGACATGAAGACGCTCAAGCACGGCGACACCGAGCTGGCGCGGTTCTTCTTCGCCACGGACCCCGACGGCTACAAGATCGAGGTGATCCAGCGCGGAGGCCGCTTCGCCTGACCCCGACACGAACCGACGAGACCATGACCCGCATGAACGGCCCGACCCGCATCGTCTGCCTCCGCCACGGCGAATCGACCTTCAACGCCGCCCACCGCGCGACCGGCCGCGATCCCGACCATCGCGACGCCCGCCTGACGCCGCGCGGCCGGGAGCAGGCGCGCGCGGCGCGGGCGGCGCTCTGCGAGATCCCGTTCGACCTCGTGGTGGTCTCGCCGCTGACCCGCGCGATCGAGACGACCGCGCTGGTCTTCGCCGACCATCCGGCCGAGCCGAAGCTCCTCGTCGAGGTGCTGCATCGGGAGTGCCAGGAGAGCAGCTGCGACGTCGGCCGGGTCGCCTCCGAGATCGCGGCGGAGTTCCCGCATCTCGACGTCGGGCACCTGCCCGAGGTGTGGTGGCACGCCGAGGAGGGGTCCGACGTCGGCGGTCATCCGGTCGAGCCGCGGCACCTGTTCGACCAGCGCGTCGCCGGGTTTCGCGAATGGCTGCGCGCGCGTCCCGAGCGGACGATCGCAGTGGTCGGCCACGGTACGTTCTTCTTCCACCTCACCGGCGTCTGGCTCGACAACTGCGAGACCGTCGAGCTCGATCTCGACGCGGCTTCCGCCGCCGCCTGACGCGAACGCGTGATCGCGGCTCAGGCGTGCGCGGCCGATCGGGCGGCGTCGAGGCGGTCGCGCGCGGCGAACAGGTCGATGTCGGGCGCCTGCCGCCCGATCCGCAGCGCGCCGTCGAGGATCACGGCCGCCCGCGCCCACGTGCCCGGGGCGAACGGCGCCGCCCCCTCGGCGATCTCGGCCGCGCAGCGCGGATCCTCCGCTGCGCGGATCGCCGCGCTTGCGGTGCGGGAGACTGCGGCCGCCAACGCTCCGGAGACCCAGGCGCGCTGACCCGATGCGGCCTGCGCCCGCGCTCCGCCCGCCCAGGCGGCCGAACGCGCGGCCGCCAGCGCCTCGTCGAGATCCGCCGCGTCGGCGCAGCGGGTGGCGAGGTCGGCGAATCCGGCCCGCTCGAGCAGCGGCGGCAGAAGGCTGCGGATGCTTTCGAGGGCCAGAAAGGCCGTCCGCTCCGCCTCGACCGCCGGCGTGTCGGCGGAGCCGGACAGGCGCAGGACGAAGGCCATCAAGCGGTGGCGCTCGCCGTCCGGCATCGCGTCGTTGAGGCCGAGCGCGTAGGCCGCGATCGGGCGCGAGAAGCAGGGCGGGCATTCGTCGCTCGACCGGATCGCGCGGTAGGGCAGCCCCGCGGCGACGAGGGCCGCCTCGTTGATGCAGGTGCCGCCGTCGGGTCCCGGAAACGGGTGCGAGCCCGAGAGCAGCCGCCAGTTCAGGATGTGGTCGAACCCTGCCATGCGGCGCCTCGCGTGCCGGGCTCCCTGCCCGGACCGGAGCGTGGCATGGCGGCGTGCCGTTGGCGAGGGGCGATCAGCCGCCGATGTCGAGCGCGAGGCCCGACAGCATCGCCAGCCCGAGCACCAGCACGAAGGCGCCGGCCAGCAGCTCGAGCGCGCCGATCGCCACGACGCCCGCGCGTCCGCGACCGCCGGCGATCCGCAGGGCGGCGCCCTTGGCGAAGACTGCGAGGCTCGCCAGCGCGCCGGTGGTGAGCGCCGTGCCGAGCGCCATGGCGAAGACCGCGAGGACGCCTGCAGCCAGCATGTTCTGCGCGGCGGCGAAGACCAGGATCAGCACCGCTCCGGCGCATGGCCGCGAACCGGCGGCGGCGACCACGCCGGCGCGCTCCCGCCAGGTGTCGAGCGTTTCGAGCGCCCGCGCGTCGGCGAGGCGGGCATGGCCGCATTCGGGGCCGCAGGCGGCGGGCGCGCCGAGGTCGGCGAGGCGCCCGGCCTTGCGCCACGTCACCGCCAGCCCGATCGCGGCGACGAGGGCGAAGCTGACGATCTCGATGGTGTTGCCGGCCCGCGTCATTCCGGCGGCGGTGGCGCCGAGCACGAGGCGGCCGGTCCCGACGATCGCGATCGCCACCAGCGCCTGCAGGATCGCGGCGGCGAAGCTCAAGCCGAAGCCGCGACGCAAGGCCCGCTCGCCGGCGAACAGGTAGCCGGCGATCACGGCCTTGCCGTGCCCGGGGCCGGCGGCGTGGGAAATGCCGTAGGCGAAGCCGAGCGTGACCAGCGGCATCCAGTCGCCGCCGCCCTTGATCGCGGCGAGCGCGGCCTGAAGGCTGCGCGAAAAGCTAGACTGGATCGCCAGGAGCCAGCCGCCGAGCCCGGTCACCGACGGCGCGGCCTCGCGGAAGCCGATGCCGAAGGGCGAGCGCGGCGGCGGCGCCGAGAGGCCGGGCGCCGCGAGCCAGACCAGGCCGGCGAGGATCAGGGCCGCGACTGCGACGGCGGCGGCGACCAGCATCAGCCGCAGCGGCCGGCGGCTTGCGGGCTGGACGGCGAGCGTGGCGCCTACGGACATGCGACGAGGATCCGGTTCGCGAAGTGCATCCCGTAGCCGGAAGCGGCCGTCAGCGCCTCGAAGAACGCCTCGCTCATCCCGGGGGCGCCGGCCTCCGCCGTCTTGGGCTCGGGGGTCTTCGGCCGCGTCACCGTCGCCGCGCAGCCGCTCGGTGCGCCGACGAGCGTCGCGGCATCCGGCGCCTCGGACAGGCCGAAGGACACGAAGTAGGTCGGGTCGTAGACCTCGAGCGCGAGCACGCCGCGCCCCTGCGCGGGCGGCGTCTTCAGCGGCAGGCGGAAGCTCAGGGTGAGCGTGTCGCCCTCCATCGCCATCCGCGGCTCGACCGGGTCGGCGAAGGCCTGCTCCTTGCCGCCGACCTTCAGCTTGGTGAAGTAGCCGAACTCGGCGAGATTCCCGGTGTTCTCGGCGGCGAGGGTCTGAAGCTCGTCCGGCGTCAGCTTGCCGTCCTTGTTCGCGTCGAGCCCCTGGGTGACGAAGGCGGTGTAGGCGGCGTCGAAGGTCCAGACGTGGCGCACCGCGACCACCTTGCCGCCCGCGTACCCGATCTCGGCCTTCGCGGTCACCCAGACGTGCGGGTGGGCCGCTGCGGGCGCGACGGCGAAGGCCAGCCATGCGGCGGCCAGGGCAGGACGAAGGATCGCGGCTGTCGGCTTCATGCGTTTGGGACGCTCGCGGCGCTGTGGTGAAGGATCCGTTAAGCGCGGGCCACCTTGTCCGCAGGCGCTGGGGCGAAAGCGAGGCGGAGCGCGACGCGGCCGATGCGCGGAGCGCTCGAGCGGGTGGCCCGAGGCGTCGTCGTCATGGCCATGGCGGGCCGATCGTATTACCCGAGCGGACCGAAGGTCGGCCGCCGCCCCGGCAAGATCCCGCGCCGTTCGCCCGCACCGTCATCCAACCGTCATGATGGCGTCGCAGGCAGGCGCCGACCCGTCAGGCCAGAGGCTTTCCATGGACTTTCACCGCCGCTTCACCGTGCTGATGTGCGCGCCGGCCTTCGATCCGGACGACCTCGAAGGCGTCCGCGTCGCGCAGATTGTCACCGCGGTCGAGGGGCGCGGCTTCGAGGTGATCCGGGCGCGCCGGGTCGAGGACGCGGCGATCGCCGTGCAGACCGACGCGGCGATCGGCTGCATGGTGGTCGACTGGGGCAAGCGCGGCCTCGACGGCAAGGCGGCCTCGCTGATCGACATGATGCGGCGGCGCGGCCTCGAGATGCCGATCGTCATCCTCGTGCGCCGCAAGCGGCTGGAAGACATCCCGGTCGAGCTGCTCGACTTCATCGACGGCTACATCTTCCTGGCGGAGGAGACGCCGGAATTCATCGCCCGTGGCCTCGTTTCCCGCGTGACCCAGTACGCCGAGACCCTGAAGACGCCGTTCTTCGGCGCGCTTGTCGACTACGCCGAGAAGGGCAACCAGCTCTGGACCTGCCCAGGCCACAACGGCGGCATCTTCTACAACCGCTCGCCGATCGGGCGGATCTTCGTCGAGCATCTCGGCGAGGCGATCTTCCGCGACGACCTCGACAACTCGGTCCTCGACCTCGGCGACCTCCTGACCCACGAGGGGCCGGCGCTGAAGGCGCAGAAGGAGGCGGCGCAGATCTTCGGGGCGGAGAAGACCTACTTCGTCCTCAACGGCACCTCGGCCTCGAACAAGGTCGTGCTCGGGTCTCTGGTCGCGGAGGGCGACCTCGTCCTGTTCGATCGCAACAACCACAAGGCCGCCCATCACGGCGCTCTGATGCTCGCCGGCGGCATCCCGATCTTCCTCGAGACCGACCGCAACGCCTACGGGCTGATCGGGCCGATCTACCACGAGGCCCTGGACGAGACCGCCATCCGCGAGAAGATCCGCCGCAACCCGCTGGTCGAGGACAAGGAGGCGTGGCGCCGCGAGCGTCCGTTCCGCGTCGCGGTGATCGAGCAGTGCACCTACGACGGCACGATCCTCGACGCGCAGGGCGTCGTCGAGCGGATCGGGCACCTGTGCGACTACATCCTGTTCGACGAGGCCTGGGCCGGCTTCATGAAGTTCCACCCGCTCTTCGTCGGCCGCTTCGCCATGGGCCTGAAGGGGCTCGACGAGACCTCACCGGGCATCATCGCCACGCAATCGACCCACAAGCAGCTCGCGAGCTTCAGCCAGGCCTCGCAGATCCACACCAAGGACGGGCACATCCGCGGCCAGACCCGGCGCGTCGAGCACCGCCGCCTCAACGAGAGCTTCCTCGTCCACGCCTCGACCTCGCCGTTCTACCCAATCTTCGCCTCGCTCGACGTCGGGGCGCAGATGATGAAGGGCCGCTCGGGCATGATCCTGTGGGACGACACGATCCGTCTCGGGATCGAGTGGCGCAAGAAGGTCCGCGCCATCCGCCGCGAGTTCGAGGAGAAGGAGGGCGATCCCAACCGGCGCTGGTTCTTCGACGCCTTCGTGCCCGACGTGACCCCCGGCCCGGACGGCGTCAACGTGCCGTGGGAGAGCCTGACGACGGACGTGCTCGCCTCGGACCCCAAGCACTGGGAGCTGCGCCCCGGCGCGCGCTGGCACGGCTTCACCCATGTCGGGCCCGAGACCTCGCCCGGCTACGCGATGACCGACCCGAACAAGCTGACGGTGCTGACGCCGGGCTTCGACCGGGCGACCGGGGAATATGCCGCCCACGGCGTTCCGGCCCCGATCGTCGCGCAGTACCTGCGCGAGAACCGCATCGTCGCCGAGAAGAACGACCTGAACTCGCTGCTCTTCCTGCTGACCCCCGGCGTCGAATCCTCGAAGGCCGGCACGCTGATCTCGGGCCTCGTCGCCTTCAAGCGCCTGCACGACGACAACGTGCTCCTGGAGGACGCGATGCCGGAGTTCGTGCGACGGCGCCCGAACCGCTACCGCGGCGTGCGGCTTCGCGACCTTTGCGCCGACTTCCACGCCTTCCACCGCGAGCACGGCACCTCGATGCTCCAGCGCAAGCAGTTCCAGCCCGAGCACCTGCCCGAGATGGTGATGGCGCCCAAGGCCGCGGCGCAGATGCTGACCCGCAACAACGTCGATTTCGTCCCGATTGCCGAAGCCGAGGGGCGTGTGGCGACGACCTTGCTTCTGGTCTACCCGCCCGGGATCGGCACGGTGCTGCCCGGCGAGCGGATCGATGAGCGGGCCAAGCCGATGCTGGACTATTTCAAGATGTTCGAGCGCTCCGCAAACCTGTTTCCCGGCTTCGAGGCCGAGATCCAGGGCGTGTACCGTCAGGTCGAGCCGGACGGGCAGATCCGCTTCCACACCTACGTCATGCGCGAGGCGCGCTGATGGAGGACGCGGGCCCGGCGGGCGACTTCGCGATCCCAGAGCCGGCCGCGTCCTGCGCCGACATCGTCATCCGCCCGTCGTCGGACGCGGACCTCGCAGCGATGGTGGCGATCTACGAGCACCACATCCGCCGCGGCGTCGGCGACGTCGGCGACTTCGAGGAGGATCGCCTCCTCCCCGACGACCTGCGCCGGCGCCGCAAGACCATGCGCAAGAAGCGCCTGCCCCACCTCGTCGCCGACCGGAACGGCCAGGTCGCGGGCTACGCCTACGCGGTGCCGTTCCGGAAGCGGCCGGCCTACCGCTACACGCTCAAGCATTCGATCTACGTGCATCCCGAGCACCTGCATGCCGGGATCGGCCGGCGCCTGCTGCCGGCGCTGATCGAGGCCTGCGCCGCGGGCGGCTACCGTCAGATGATCGGCTACATCGATTCCGAGAACGCGGCTTCGCTGCGCCTGCACGAGGCCTGCGGCTTCGTCCGCGTCGGCCACCTGCCCGCGGTCGGCTACAAGTACGGCCGCTGGAGCGACAGCGTGATGGTGCAATGCGCCCTCGGCTCCGGCTCCGACGACCAGCCCTCGACGTGGCGGAAGCCGGTGGAGGCGCTGGTGGCGGGGCACGACTGGACCGGGAAGTAGCCGGGGCCCGACGCCCGCCGGTGCGCTGCGGCGAACTCCCGCCGGCGCGGCACGTTGTCGGACACCCGCGCTCGCGGCCCGGCGGACCGTCCATCGCCGTGAGCCGCGCGACCGCCTGCGACAAAGGACCCGGCATGCCCCGCTCCGACAGCCCCGTGCTGCAGCCCTACACCCTCGGCGACCTCACCCTCAGCAACCGCATCGTGATGGCGCCGCTGACCCGGAGCCGTTCCTCGACCGACGGCGTGCCGCCGGATTTCGCCGCCGATTATTACGGCCAGCGCGCCACCGCGGGGCTGATCATCTCGGAGGCGACCAACATCTCGCCGCAGGCCGTCGGCTACGCCTACACGCCGGGGATCTGGTCGGAGGCGCAGGTCGAGGCCTGGCGCCGGATCGTCGGCACGGTGCACGCCAACGGCGGCCGCATCTTCCTGCAGCTCTGGCACACAGGTCGGATCTCGCATCCCGACCTGCAACCGGAACATCGGCCGCCGGTCTCGGCCTCGGCGATCCGGCCGGAGGGCACCGCCTTCACCGAGGAGGGCATGAAGGCGCACGTGACGCCGCGCGCCCTGGAGGCCGACGAGATCCCGGGAATCGTCGAGGATTACCGGCGCGCCGCCGAGAACGCGAAGCGCGCCGGGTTCGACGGCGTCGAGATCCACTCGGCCAACAACTATCTGCTCGAGCAGTTCGTCCGCGATTCGACGAACACGCGCACCGACGCGTATGGCGGATCGATCGAGAACCGGCTGCGGTTTCCGCTCGCGGTGGTGAAGGCGGTCACGGACGTCTGGGGCGGCGGTCACCGCGTCGGCATCCGCCTCTCCCCGGCGACGACCGAGCCCGGCAAGACGCCCCTCGACAGCGATCCGCACGCGACCTTCGGCGCCTACGTCGATGCGCTGTCGCAGTTCGGCCTGCTCTACATCCACACCATCGAGGGCGTGACCCAGCAGACCCGCGACGTGCCCGACAGCGTCGACTTCCTCGACCTGCGGAAGCGCTTCTCAGGGGCCTATGTCGGCAACAACCAGTACACGCTGGAGCTGGCCGAGAAGGAGCTCGCGGATGGGCACGCCGACCTGTTCAGCTTCGGCCGGCCCTACATCGCCAATCCCGACCTCGTGGGACGGCTGGCGTCCGGCGCCCCTCTCGCCGAGGCGCCGAAGCCGTACTGGTACGGCGGCGGTGCCAACGGCTACTCGGATTGGCCCGGCATGAACGGGCCGGTGGCGATCAAGCGCTGACGCTCGGACCCGGCGCGCTCACGGGGCGCGTCAGGCCGCGCGCGAGGATCAGTGCTGCAGGATCTTCGACAGGAACTGCTGCGCGCGCTCGCTGCGCGGCTGGCCGAAAAAGTCGTCCTTGCGGGCGTCCTCGACGATCTCGCCGCGATCCATGAAGATGACCCGGTCGGCGACCTTGCGGGCAAAGCCCATCTCGTGGGTCACCACCATCATGGTCATGCCCTCCTTGGCAAGCTCGACCATCACGTCGAGCACCTCGCCGACCATCTCGGGGTCGAGTGCCGAGGTCGGCTCGTCGAACAGCATCACCACCGGGTTCATCGCCAGCGCGCGGGCGATCGCCACGCGCTGCTGCTGACCGCCGGAGAGCTGACCGGGATACTTGTTGGCGTGCGCCGACAGGCCGACGCGGGCGAGCAGGTCGAGCCCCTTCTTCTTCGCCTCCTCGGCCGGGCGCTTCAGCACCTTGCGCTGCGCGACGGTGAGATTCTCGGTGATCGAGAGGTGCGGAAACAGCTCAAAGTGCTGGAACACCATCCCCACGCGGGAGCGGAGCTTCGGCAGGTCGGTGGCCTTGTCGACGACCTTGGTGTCGTTGACCGTGATCTGGCCCTTCTGGATCGGCTCCAGAGCGTTGACGCACTTGATCAGGGTCGACTTGCCCGAGCCCGAGGGGCCGCAGACCACCACGACCTCGCCCTTGGCGACCTGCGTGGTGCAGTTCGTCAGCACCTGAAAGTCGCCGTACCACTTGCTGACGTTGTCGATGGCGATCATCGGCGCGCCGGTCGCGAGCTTCGGCGGCGGGCTCGACAGCGGGCCGGACTGCAGGCCGGCATCCGTCGGCGCGACGGAGCCGGGAGCGACGGGGGTCTTGGCGGTGGGGGCCGGCATCGGCGTCGAGGTCATAACGCGGTCCTTGTACGGCGATCAGCGGATGATGGCGACGCGGCGCTGCAGCCGGCGCACCAGGAACGAGGCCGAGAAGCACACGGCGAAGTAGACGACCGCGGCGAACAGGTACATCTCGACCAGGCGCCCGTCGCGCTGGGCCACCTTCGAGGCCGCCCCCAGGAAGTCGGTCAGCGACAGCACGTAGACCAGCGAGGTGTCCTGGAAGAGCACGATCGTCTGCGTCAGCAGCAGCGGCAGCATGTTGCGGAAGGCCTGCGGCAGCACGACGGTGATCATCGTCTGCGCGTAGGTCATGCCCAGCGCGTAGGCCGCCCCGGTCTGCCCCTTCGGGATCGACTGGATGCCGGCGCGCATGATCTCGGAGAAGTACGCCGCCTCGAACAGCGTGAAGGTGATGAGCGCTGAGGAGAAGGCGCCGACCTGGATCGGGCGCGAGGCGCCGGTGAGGTAGGCGCCGATATAGGGGACCAGAAAGTAGAACCAGAAGATCACCAGCACGAGCGGCAGGGAGCGCATCAGCTCGACATAGACCTTGGCCACATGCTTGAGGCCGGGCACGCCCGAAAGGCGCGCCATCGCCAGCAGGGTCCCGAGGATGACGCCCATGCCGGCGGCGAGCGCGGTCAGGGTGACGGTGAAGACCATGCCCTGACCGAAGAGGTAGGGCAGCGATCCGAAGACGACGCCGAAATCGAAGTTCGAGAACATCAGCGCTGCCCGGGAACCGCCACGCTGCGCTCCAGGAGGGACGCGAGCAGGATGACGACGAGGTTGATGAGGACGTACAGGATGGTCGCCGCCGTGAACGCTTCGAACACCTGGAACGAGAATTCCTGCATCGAGCGCGCGCGGGCCGTCAGCTCGAGCAGGCCGATGGTGAGGGCGACGGAGGTGTTCTTGAGGTTGTTCAGGAACTCCGAGGTCATCGGCGGCAGGATGATCCGGTAGGCGTTCGGCAGCAGCACGTAGCGATAGGTCTGGTAGACCGTGAAGCCCATCGCCGTGCCGGCGAGGCGCTGGCCCCGGGGCAGCGACTGGATGCCGGCGCGGACCTGCTCGGCGACGCGGGAGGCGGTGAAGAACCCGAGGCAGACGACGCCGGTGTAGAACGGGGCGTTCGGCAGCTGCTTCAGCGCGTTGCCCCACGCCTGCGGCAGCACCTCCGGAAGCACGAAGTACCACAGGAACATCTGCACCAGCAGCGGGATGTTGCGGAACAGCTCGACATAGGCCGTGCCGACGGCATTGGCGCCCTTGGAGGGCAGCGTCCGCATCACGCCGATCAGCGAGCCGAGGAAGAAGGCGATGATCCAGGAGCAGAGCGCGGTCGCGATCGTCCAGACCAGGCCCGAGAGCAGCATGTCGGCGTAGGTGCCGGTGCCTTCGGGCGATTGTTCGAAGAAGATGCTCCAGTTCCAGTTGTAGTTCATCGCCCGCGCTTCACCGTTCTCGTTCGTTCGATCCGTGGCGCGGATCCCGGGCGGCAGCGCCGCCCGGGATCCGCCGGCTCAGGCTCAGTAGGCGGCCGGGTCGGCGCTGTCGCTCGGGCTCTTGAACTGCTTGGCCATCGTCTCGCTCATCGGAAGCTTGAGGTTGATGTTGCGCGGCGGGATCGGCTTCTCGAACCACTTGCTGTAGAGCGCCTTGCCCTCGGGGCTCTCGTACAAAGCCTTCGTCGCGGCATCCGCCACCGCCTTGAACGGCGCGTCGTCCTTGCGCAGCATGATGCCGTAGGGCTCGGGCTTCGACAGGGCTTCCGTCGAGATCTCGTAGGCGTCGGGGGTCTTGGAGCCGGCAACCAGCGAGGCGAGCAGCACGTCGTCCATCACGAAGGCGACGGCACGGCCGGTCTCGACCATCAGGAACGCCTCGGCGTGGTCCTTGGCGGGCAGGATCGTCAGGCCCATGCTCTTGGCGGTGTTGGCCTCGTTGATCTGCTTGATGTTCGTCGTGCCCGAGGTCGAGACCACGGTCTTGCCCTTGAGGTCGTCGATCGTGTGCAGCTTGGCGTCCTTCTTCGAGACGTAGCGCGTCGCCGTCAGGAAGTGGGTGTTGGTGAATGCCGCCTGCTTCTGGCGGTCGGCGTTGTTCGTCGTCGAGCCGCACTCGAGATCGATCGTGCCGTTGGCGATCAGCGGGATGCGGGTCGCGGAGGTGACCGGGTTGAGCTTCACCTCCATGCCCGGGAGCTTGAGCTCCTTCTTCACCGCCTCGGCGATCTTGAGGCAGATGTCCATCGCGTAGCCGACCGGCTTCTGGTCGCCGTCGAGGTAGGAGAACGGAACCGAGGAATCACGGTAGCCGATGGTGAGGGCGTTGGTGTCCTTCACCTTCTTCAGCGTGCCGGTCAGCTCCTGGGCCTGCGCGCCGGCGGAGACCACGGCCGCGCCGAGCGCGAGGGCGGCCACGATCCCGCGACGATCGAACTTGGATTGCGTCAAAACGAAACTCCCGAAACGAGCCGCACGAACATGGCGGCGTGTGGCGGACGCGCAGAAAGCGGCCGGCGCTGGCCGTGCCTCTGCAATGATGGTGCCGGAACGGGGGCGGGCGAAGCAAGCTTGGCCGATATGGCGGGGACAACTCTCGCGAGCATCGGGACCGGGTCGTCCCGCACTGTCGCGGGACCGGGACCGATTTCGGTCTTCGTCCGTAAGCGGTCTGCCCGCATGGAGCGAGGCCGTCGCGCGTCGGCGTTCACAGGTTCCACCCGGTTGTCGATCCGAACCTCGGAGCCGGGCAATTTCGCCCATGCAGGGTGCAGTGTGCACGTTTCGTGAGCGGGCGCACCGGGAATCCGGGGTTCGGCGACAATTATGCCTGGAAAACCGCCAATCTGTCTCGCCGCGTGGGCATGAAAGAGCCGCCCCGCGTGGTGCGGGACGGCTCGGACGCGGCGACGCGAGGACGCGCTACTTGGTCAGCTCGTTGCCGGCGTAATCGATGTTGCCGGCCGCGTTCTTCTTCCACTGGTACATCACGTAGTCGGGCTTCGTGATGTCGCCCTTCTTGTCGTAGGCGATCGGGCCGACGACGGTGTCGACCGGCTTGCCCTGGTGCAGCCAGTCCGCGAGCTTCTTGCCGTCGGTCGACCCGGTCTCGGACATGGCCTTGGCCAGCACCTGGACCGCGGCGTACGAGTAGAGGGTGTAGCCTTCCGGATCGATGCCCTTCGCCTTGAAGCCGGCGAGCGCGTCCTTGGCGTTGGGGTTCTTGCGCGCGTCCGGCGGGAACGTCGTCAGCGTGCCCTCCGCCGCCGGCCCGGCGATCGCCACCAGCTCCTTGTCGACGAGGCCGTCGCCGCCCATCAGCGGCGCCTTCAGGCCCTGGTCGCTCATCTGGCGCAGGATCAGGCCGGCTTCGGTGTAGTAGCCGCCGAAGTAGACCACGTCGATCTTGGCGGATTTCAGCTTCGACACGAGCGCCGAATAGTCCTTCTCGCCCGGGTTGATGCCCTCGTAGATCGCGTCCTTGCCGCCCTTGGCCTTCAGCGCCTTCAGGGTCTCGTCGGCGAGACCCTTGCCGTAGGGGGTCTTGTCGTGGACGAAGGCGATCTTCTTGCCCTTGAAGTGCGTGGCGAGATACTCGCCCGCGACCGCGCCCTGCTGGTCGTCGCGGCCGCAGGTGCGGAACACGTTCCAGAGGCCGCGCTCGGTGAACTTCACCGCCGTCGAGGCCGGCGTGACCTGGATGATGCCGGCGTCCTGGTAGACGTCGGAGGCCGGGATCGAGACGCCGGAATTGTAGTCGCCGACCACCACCTTCACGCCGTCGGAGGCGAACTTGTTGGCGACCGAGACGCCCTGCTTCGGATCGGACGCGTCGTCGCCGACGAGGACCGAGAACGTCGTGCCCTTCACCGCCCCGGACTTGTTCAGGTCCTCGACGGCCTGGGTGGCGCCGTTCTTGAGCTGCGTGCCGATCGCGGCGCTGTTGCCGGTGATCGGCGCGGCGATGCCGAGCTTGACCTCGGCCGCCTGGGCCGCCGCGAGCATGGCACCGAGCCCGAGGCCCGCCAGTAGTAACGCTCTCATCTCAAATCCCCTTGGTTGTGACCTGAATTCGGACCGTCGGCGCCGGGCAAGAATCGTGCGCTCGGCACGCGCGCGCGCCGATTGAGATCACGGCCCGCCGGCCGCCGGCTCGCGTGTCCGCCACGTCAGCGGCGAAGTCCGCTCGTAGAGCCAGCGATACTGGGTCGTCATCTGCCGCGTCCGCGTCCAGCGGTAGCCCGCCGCGCCGACGATCATGACGACGATGGCGTCGACCGCATAGTATTGGGCTGACAAAAGCGTGCCGCCGAATAGCGCGAAGTGGATGAATCGCACCGCCGCCGCCACCGCGAGGAGCGCCGGCACGATCTGCCAGAACGGGCGCCATGCCTTGGCCAGGCCGCGGGCGGCCATCCACCCGGCCCAGCCGCCCATCGCGACGGTGACGAGGAGGAAGAGGCCGATCGACTCCTCTTCGTAGATCAGGCCCTGCATCGCGTCAGACCTCCACCGGGGCGCCGTGGCCGCCCTCGAGATAGGCGGCCTTGATCGCGGGGTCGGCGAGCAGCGCCCGGCCGGTGCCGCTCATGGTGATGCGCCCGTTGACCAGCACGTAGCCGCGATGCGCCAGCTTCAGCGCGTGGTAGGCGTTCTGCTCCACGAGGAAGATCGTCATGCCGTCGCGCCGATTGAGGTCGCGCACCGCGTCGAAGATGCCCTTCACCACCAGCGGCGCGAGTCCGAGCGAGGGCTCGTCGAGCAGCAGGAGGCGCGGCCGGCTCATCAGCGCGCGGGCGATGGCCAGCATCTGCTGCTCGCCGCCGGACATGGTGCCGGCGCGCTGGGTCAGGCGCTCCTTCAGGCGGGGGAACAGGGCGCAGACGCGCTCCAGGTCCTGGGCGAAGTACCGCCCGTCGTGGAGCGCGGCGCCCATCTGCAGGTTCTCGTGCACGCTCATGCGCGGGAAGACCCGGCGGCCCTCCGGCGACTGCGCGATCGCGAGCCGCGCGATCTCGTGGGTCGGCAGGCGGGTGATGTCGCGCCCGTCGTAGGTGATGGTGCCTTCGCGCGCCTGCGGCGCCCCGAAGATCGTCATCATCAGGGTCGACTTGCCGGCGCCGTTGGCGCCGATCAGCGTGACGATCTCGCCCTCGGTGACGTCGAGATCGACGCCGCGCAAAGCCGCGACGCTGCCGTAGTAGGTCGAGACGCCGCGCACCGCGAGCAGGGTCTTGGCCGGAGCCTTCCCCGCCGCGAGCGCCCGGGTCTCCTCCACGAGCACGTTGATCCCGGCGACGCTCAAGCCTCGACCTCCAGATGGGTGACGGTGAGGCCGACCTCCGCCTCGACGGCCTCGACCTCCTCGTCCTCGACGCCGAGATAGGCGGCGATGACGCGCGGGTCGGCCCGGACCTCGCCGGGGGTGCCGTCAGCGATCTTCACGCCGTAATCGAGCACGACGACGTGGTCGGAGATCTCCATCACCACGGACATGTCGTGCTCGATCAGCAGCACGGAGGTGTCGTGCGCGTCGCGGATGTGGCGCAGCAGCGCGTTGAGCTCGCCCGATTCGCGCGGGTTGAGGCCGGCGGCCGGCTCGTCGAGGCAGAGCAGCACCGGCTCGGTGCACATCGCGCGGGCGATCTCGAGCCGGCGTTGGGCGCCGTAGGGCAGGTCGCCGGCGGGGTCATCGGCCCGCTCGATCAGGCCGATGCGGACGAGCCACTCCTTCGCCCGCTCGATCGCCGCGGCCTCGGCCCGGCGGTAGACCGGCAGGCCGAGCAGCCCGAGCACGGTCATGCCCGACGCCCGCATCAGCGGCGCGTGCTGGGCGACGAGAAGGTTCTCCAGCACCGTCATCCCCTGGAACAGGCGGATGTTCTGGAAGGTGCGCGCGACCCGGCCGATCCGGTTCACGGCATGGTTCGGCAGGCGCTCCAGCAGATGCTTCGAGCCGTCGGCATGGGCGAGCGTCAGCATCCCCTCGGTCGGCTTGTAGAAGCCGGTGATGCAGTTGAAGACGGTGGTCTTGCCGGCGCCGTTCGGCCCGATCAGCGCGGTGATGTCACCGCGATGGGCCTGGAACGACAGGTCGCCGACGGCTGTCAGCCCGCCGAAGCGCATGGTCAGGTGGTCGACGGTCAGCACGGCGTCGGCGCGGGTGGTCGGCTCGGTCATCAGCCGTGGCCCTCGCTGACATGCGCGCCCGAGATCGCGCGGCGCTCGCCCAGCGCCACCGAGGGCGTTCGCTCCGAGATCAGCCCGCGCGGGCGCCAGACCATCATCGCCACCATGGCGAGGCCGAACAGCAGCAGGCGGTACTCGTTCGGGTCGAAGCCCTGGCCGAAGATGGACTTCAGGAAGCCGAGGTCTCGCAGCATCTCGGGGCCGCCGACCATCGCCACCGCGGCGATGGCGACGCCGACCTGGCTGCCCATGCCGCCGAGCACCACGATCGCCAGGATGATCGCACTCTCTAGGAAGTTGAAGCTCTCCGGGGAGATGAACCCCTGGCGCACGGCGAAGAACGAGCCGGCGAAACCGCCGAAGGCAGCGCCGAGGGCGAAGGCCGTCAGCTTCGTCGTGGTGGTGTTGATGCCGAGCGAGCGGCAGGCGATCTCGTCCTCGCGCAGGGCCTCCCAAGCGCGGCCGATCGGCAGCCGCCGCAGCCGCAGCGTCACGACGTTGGTAATTAGGGCGAGCGCGAGGATGAGGTAGTACAGGAACACGACCCGGTGCATCGAGTCGAAGGTCAGCCCGAAGCGGGCGGCGAACCCGTCCTCGCCCGCGGTGAAGGGGATGCCGAAGAAGGTCGCGCGCGGGATCGACGAGATGCCGGCGCCGCCACCGGTGACGTCGACCCAGTTGATCAGGACGAGGCGGATGATCTCGCCGAAGGCCAGCGTCACGATGGCGAGGTAGTCGCCGCGCAGGCGCAGCACGGGGAAGCCGAGCAGCATGCCCCACAGGGCGGCGAACAGGCCCGCGAGCGGCAGGCAGATCCAGAACGACAGGCCGAAGGTGGTGGAGAGCAGCGCGTAGGAGTAGGCGCCGACCGCGTAGAAGGCGACGTAGCCGAGATCGAGCAGGCCGGCGAGGCCGACGACGATGTTGAGGCCCCAGCCGAGCATCACGTAGGTGAGGATCAGGATGCCGAGGTCGATCCAGTAGCGTCCCTCCCCGAGGCTGCCGCTCGCGAGCGCGGCGACGACGGGCAGCGTCAGCGCCACGCCGATGAACAGCCACAGGGCCAGCATCGAGACCCGCTGCCCGGCATTCGGCATGCCGGCGACGGCTTCCGTCGCCTGGGACCGCGACGGCCTGAGCGCGCGGCGGGCGTCGCGGCGCATCAGGACCAATCGCTGCGCGAGGCGGGCCAGGAAGATCGCGGCGCAGAGCCCGGCGACGAGAACCCAGCGCGGCGTCAGCTCGAGCCCGCCGGTGGGGCCGGCATCGGTCCGGAAGCTGACCACGGGCACGCAGAGCGCGAAGGCTCCGAGCGCGTAGATGGCGGCATCCTTCAGGATGCCGGTGAGGCCGTCGGCCCCGCGGGTGGCAGCGGCCATCAGACCTTCTCGACCTCGGCGCGGCCGAGAATCCCCGACGGCATGAAGATGAGCACCACGGCGAGAATCGAGAACGCGGCCACGTCCTTGTACTCGATCGAGAAATAGGCCGACCAGAACGTCTCGATCAGCCCGATGATCAGGCCGCCCAGCACCGCGCCCGGCAGCGAGCCGATGCCGCCCAGCACCGCGGCAGTGAAGGCCTTCACGCCGGGCACGAAGCCGTCGGAGAAGGAGACCACGCCGTAATACATCAGGTAGAGCACGCCCGCGACGGCCGCGAGCGCGGCGCCGAGCACGAAGGTCAGCGAGATCGTGCGGTCGACGTCGATGCCCAGCAGCGCCGCCATCTTGCGGTCCTGCTCGCAGGCGCGCTGCGCCCGGCCGAAGGGCGTGCGCTGGACGAGGTACCAGAAGCCGGTGAGCAGCACCGCGGTCACCGCCATGATCAGGCACTGCTTGTAGGACAGGAACACCTGGAACCCGTCGGTCTCGAACAGGGTGATCCCGCCCGAGAGCATCGGCGGCAGCGGCTTGTTGCGCGCGCCCTGCGTCACCTGGACGAAGTTCGAGAGGAAGATCGAGACCCCGATCGCCGAGATCAGCGGCGCCAGCCGGAACGACCCGCGCAACGGCCGGTAGGCGACCCGCTCGATCGCCCAGCCCCAGAGCGCGGTCAGCACCATCGAGACGACGAGCACGATCAGGAAGGCCAGGGCGATCGAGGCGACGCCGAGCCAGGCGGTGAGGATCAGGAAGCCGATCAGCGCGATGAAGCTCGACACCATGAAGACGTCGCCGTGCGCGAAGTTGACCATGCCGATGATGCCGAACACCATCGTGTAGCCGATCGCGATCAGGCCGTAGATCGACCCGAGCGTCAGCCCGTTGATCAACTGCTGTACGAAGACATCCATCGCGTGTCCGTCTCTCTCGCCCGCGGCCGGCGGCGCATGGCGTATGGGGCAAGGCCGGGCAGGGCAAGTCCCGAACCGGCAGATCCCGGACGCGCAAGTCCCGTACCGCACGAGCGGCGCCGCCGCCACACCGTGCGACGCCCCTCAACCGCAACCGGCCGCGCCCGTGCCGGAGCATAGCCCTCGGCGCGACGAAAACGCCACGCCGGAAAATCCAATCCCCGCGGAAAACAAAAGTCGCGGACCCACGGATTAAACCGTCCTGGCCGCTTGCGCATGGCGCGCTTCCTGCTTCACATTCGTTAACGCGAAGTCTCGTGCCGGCTCGCTTTCGCCCAGGAGTTCCCGATGACAGGTTCGCGGCTGACCACCTTGATCTTCGTCGGGATGCTGCTCGGCATCGTCGTCGGATACCTGTGCAGCATCACCTGGCCGGACCCGCAGACCTCCAAGGAGATCGCCGGCTACATCGCGCTGATCAGCGACATCTTCCTGCGGCTGATCAAGATGATCATCGCCCCGCTCGTGTTCTCGACGCTCGTCGTCGGCATCGCCCATCTCGGCGACACCGCCAGCGTCGGCCGCGTTGGCGGCAAGGCGCTGCTGTGGTTCGTCGGCGCCTCGTTCTGCTCGCTGATGCTCGGCCTCGTGCTCGTCAACATCATGCAGCCCGGCCACAACCTGAACCTGCCGCTGCCCGACGTCGGCGCCGGCACCGGCCTCAAGGCGGCCTCGCTGTCGCTGAAGGAGTTCGTCACCCACCTCGTGCCCAAGAGCGCAGTCGAGGCGATGGCCAACAACGAGATCCTGCAGATCGTCGTGTTCTCGATCTTCTTCGGCGTGGCGCTCGCCGCGCTCGGCGAGAAGGGCGCGTTCCTGGCCAAGGGCATCGAGGGCCTCGCCGACGTGATGCTCAAGGTCACCGGCTACGTGATGCTGTTCGCCCCCGTCGCGGTGTTCGCGGCGATCGCGGCGACGATCACCACGCAGGGCATCGGCGTGCTGGTGACCTACGGCAAGTTCCTGGTCGAATTCTACATCGGGCTGGGCGTGCTCTGGGGCGCGCTCATGGGCGTCGGCTTCCTGCTGCTCGGCGGAGCCGGGATCAAGCGGCTGTTCAACCTGATCAAGGAGCCGTTCGTGCTCGCCTTCTCGACCGCGTCGAGCGAGGCGGCCTACCCGAAGATGCTGACCAACCTCGAGCAGTTCGGCGTGCCCAACCGCATCACCTCGTTCGTGCTGCCGATGGGCTACTCGTTCAACCTCGACGGCTCGATGATGTACTGCACCTTCGCGGTGATGTTCATCGCGCAGGCTTACAACATCCCCCTCACCTGGGGTCAGCAGCTGACGATGCTGTTCCTGCTGATGGTGACCTCGAAGGGCATGGCCGGCGTGCCGCGCGCCTCGCTCGTGGTGATCTCGGCGACGCTGACGCAGTTCAACATCCCCGAAGCCGGGCTGCTGCTGATCATCGGCATCGACCAGTTCCTCGACATGGGCCGCTCGGCCACCAACGTGCTCGGCAACAGCATCGCCACCGTGGCCGTCGCCAAGTGGGAGGGGCAGCTCTCGACGAGCGACCAGCGCCTCGACCACGTCGGCGCCGTGGCGGCGGCCGAGTAGGCGGTCGTCCGATCCGGGACCGGCCGCCGGTCCCGATCCCTTCCCGCTGCCCGGATCAGGAGTTTCGCGATGGCGTCAGGCACGGTGACGGCGGCGTTGGCGGCGGGGCTGCTGGCGATCGCGGGGCCTGCGGGCGCGGTCGACGTTCTCACCGGCTCCCTGAAGACCATCGCCGCGAAGGGCGAGGTGGTGATCGGCTATCGCACCAGCTCGGTCCCGTTCTCCTTCGTCGAGGGCAAGCAGGCCGACGGCAGCCCGCGCCCGATCGGCTACGCGATCGACCTCTGCGGCGAGATCGTCGACGAGATCGGCCGCGAGACCGGACGCACCGACCTGAAGGTGCGCTACGAGCCGGTGACCTCCGAGACGCGGTTCGCGGCGGTGTCCGGCGGCAAGGTCGATCTCGAATGCGGCTCCACCACCGCCAACGCCGAGCGCCGCCGCACGGTCGCGTTCTCGCCGGTGACCTTCATCAGCGCGACGAAGCTCCTCGTGGCCCGGGCCTCGCCGATCGCGTCCTATCGCGACCTCGGCGGCAAGAAGGTCGTGGTCACCGCCGGCACCACCAACGAGGCCGCCGTCCGCGACATCCTCGCCAAGCTCAAGCTGCAGGCCGAGATCCTGAGCGGAAAGGACCACGCGGAATCCTACGCCATGGTCAAGGACGGCCGCGCCGACGCCTTCGCCACCGACGACATCCTGCTCTACGGCCTGATCGCCAACGATTCCGCCGATGGCGCGAAGTACACGGTGCTGCCGGACAAGCTGTCGTTCGAGCCCTACGGCATCATGTTCCGCAAGGACGACCCTGAGCTGGCGGGCGCCGTCGCCGCCACCTTCGCGCGGCTGGCCGAAAGCCGCGAGCTGCGCTGGACCTACGAGCGCTGGTTCCTCAAGCGCCTGCCGAACGGCGAGCGGCTGAACGTGCCGATGTCCAACGACCTGCACACCAGCTTCCAGCTGATCGGGCTGGAGGATTGAGGTCGGTCGCTGGGGGTTGGTTGCCGCAATTGCCCCTAGCCGATGACCGATAGGCCGGCCCGGCGATAGGCAGGGCTTACTATAGAACGTCGTTCTCAACCACGCCCCGTCATCCCGGGGCGTCGCAGGCGAGCCCGGGATCCTGAACCGTAGGTCGTGCTTCAGCTTGCGCCCTCGGCGGCTCTGGATGCCGCGTTCCGCTACGCAGCCCCGAGATGACGGAGCGTGGTGGATCCAAGCGGAGCCCTGCCTTGTCCGACGACGCACGTCCCGGCGCGACGCAAGCTCACCCCTGCCCGGCCTCGGCCTTGCGGTACTCGCGCCCGTGCTCGCAGTAGCCCTCGACGATGCGCACCATCATCGCGCGCTTGTCGGCATCGAGCGGGCCGAGAATGCGGGCCGGGCGGCCGCCCCAGAGATAGCCGCCCTCGAGCAGCTGGCCGGGATCGGTGGTGGCCCCTGCGGCGAGCATGACGTCGTCGGCGATCACCGTGCCGGGCGCGACCGTCGCGCCGATGCCGATCAGCGAGCGGGCGCCGATGCGGCTGTCGCCGATGCGGACGTTGTGGCCGATCGTGGTGTCGCGGCCGATGACGACGCCCTCCCCTCGGGTGCGGATCACCGTGTTGTCCTGGATGTTGGTGTCGGCGCCGACCACGATCGGCCCGACCTCGGCATGGAGGTCGCACGAGAACAGCACGCTCGATCCGGCGCCGAGCCCGACGCGGCCGCGGATGCGGGCCGTGCTGGCGACGTAGACCGTCTCGTCGACCTCGGGCGGGTCGCCGGCGGCGACCGCGGCCGGATCGCCCGCGGCCTCGCGCAGGCGCTCGGCGCGCTCGTCGATCTCGGCCCGATCGATCGGGCGCTGCGGCTTGGCCGGGCTGCCGGCGTAGACGAAGCCGCCGGCGAGCTGGGCGCGCGGAAACACCGTCGCGCCGGCCTCGATCACGACGCCGTCGCCGACGCTCGCCCCGTCGAGGATCACCACGTCGTCCTCGATCACCACGTCGGACCCGACCGTGCAGGCATGAACCACGCTGTTGCGCCCGACCGTGACCCGGTCGCCGACGCGGGTGCCGTGGGTGAAGGTCGCGATGTGGACGGTGGAGCGGTGGCCGAGCCAGAACCGGTCGCCGAGCGTCACCGGCTGCCCGTCGGCGCGGATCACGCCGTCGTCACCGATCCAGGCCTGGCTGCCGAGGCGGACGGCGCCGATCGCCGTGCTGCCGCGCCCGCACCAGACGGGGCGGCTCGCGAATTCCGGCAGGACGCCATCGTAGGGCAGGATCAGTTCAGGCGTCACGTCTTCGTCCTTCGGCGCGGATCGGCCGCCCCCCCGCGGGGAGCGGGCCGATATGCCATATAGGCGCAGGCGGTGGCCGAGTCAGGCGCAAGCGTGTTTCGTCGTCACGCCGCCGTCACCCGCGTCGCCGCGATGAGAGACCGATGCCCGCTGCTTCCCTGCCCTCCGTCAGCATCCAAGCCGAGCCCTTCGACGTCGCCGCCGAGATCGACGCGCTGAACGCGCGGCTCGCCGGTCGCGCCGGCGCGGTCGTCACCTTTACCGGCCTGTGCCGCGACGAGGGCGGCCGGCTGACGGCGCTGGAACTCGAGCATTATCCCGGCATGGCCGAAGCCGAGATCGGGCGCGTGGCAGCGGCGGCCGAAGCGCGCTGGCCGCTCCAGGCGGTCCGGGTGATCCATCGCTACGGCCGCGTCGCGCCGGGCGCGGGCATCGTGCTGGTGCTCACCGCATCGAGCCACCGCGTCGCGGCCTTCGAGGCGGCGAGCTTCCTGATGGACTACCTCAAGACGCGCGCCCCGTTCTGGAAGCGCGAGCATCTCGTCGACGGGACCACCGGCGGTTGGGTCGAGGCGGCGGAGGCGGACGACGCGGCCGCCGCGCGCTGGGCCGCGATCCTCGGTGCCGAGGCGGCGCCCGAGGGTTGACCCGGGCGGCGCGGGGGCGCTCGTGAGCGCCGACGCCGCACCAGTTTCGAAGGACGACATGGCCGAACCCAAGACCGAAGCGTTCGCCGGGCCCGTCGGCCCCTGGCGAGGGACGCTGCCGCTCGCCGCATCCGGCATCGCGGTGGTGTCGTACGTGGCGCTGCTGGCGCTGGCCTGGATGTCGGTGGCGACGCTGTTCCTGGTCTTCGCCGGGGTGCTCCTCGGCGTCTTCCTCGACGGGCTGACCCGTGGCCTCGGCCACGTCCTCCCCCTGCCCCGCGGCCTGCGGCTGACGATCGCCAGCCTCGCGGTCGCGGCGGCGGCCATCGGCCTGATCGGCTTCGGCGGCGCGACCGTGGTGCAGCAGGGGCGCGACCTCGGCCAGACGATCAAGAGTCAGGCGGGCACGCTCACGTCGTGGCTGTCGTCCTACGGCATCGACCTGCCGATCCTCGACTCCGTCGGCGGCCCGGACGGCAAGGGCAAGGACGAGAAGCCCGCGCCCAAGGCCGACGCCAAGAAGCCGGAAGGCCTCGGCGGCCTCGCCTCGAGCGCGATCAAGAGCCCGGGCTCGCTCCTGTCGGATGCAGGCAACGTTCTGGGCCCGGCGGCGGCGGTGATCATCGGGCTGTTCAGCGCGCTCGGCAACGTGCTGGTGATCGTCTTCCTCGGCCTGTCCTTCGCCGCCGATCCGGCGAGCTACCGCGACGGGGTGCTGCGCTTCATCCCGCCCAGGAAGCGCGATCGCTGGTCGAAGGTGCTCGACGGGGCCGGCGAGACCCTGCGGCATTGGCTGTTCGGCCAGCTCATCACGATGACGGTGATCTTCCTGTGCATCTGGGGCGGCCTCGCCTTCCTCGGCATCGGCGGCTCGCTGATTCTCGGGCTCCAGGCCGGCCTGCTGGCCTTCGTGCCGACGGTGGGTCCGCTCGTCGCCGGCGTGATCATCCTGCTGGCGAGCCTCGCCTCGGGGGTGAACGCGCTGCTCGGCGCGCTCGGCGTCTACCTGCTGGTGCAGTGCCTGGAGAGCTACGGGCTGACGCCGTTCATCCAGAAGCGTGCCCTCGACATCCCGCCGGCGACGATCTTCGCCGGGCAGCTCGTGCTCGGCGTGATCTTCGGCCTGTGGGGCATCGCGCTGGCCCTGCCGATGATGGCGGTGATCAAGGTGCTGCTGGAGCAGCTCTACGTCGAGGACACGCTCGGCGAGGACGCCACCGTCTGACGCGCTGTGGGCGCCCTACCGTTCCAGGGCGCCCTCGATCATCGCGGCGACGGCGAGGGCCCGCCCGTCGTCGCCGAACCGGGCGATCACCTGCACGCCGACGGGTAGTCCGTCCCCTGGCACCGGCACGTTCACGCAGGGCACGCCCATCAGCGTCCACAGGCGGTTGAAGCGGGCGTCGCCCGTCGAGGCCAGCGTCCGCGGCGCGAAGCCGGGGGCCGAATAGGTCAGGATCGCGTCGAAATCCGAGAACAGCGTCTTCAGCAGGCGCCGCGCCCGGTGCGCCTTGCGGCGGGCGTCGTCGTAGGCGGCCGCGTCGAGCCCCTGCGCGGCGTCGAGCTGCGGACCGAGCCGCGGGCTCAGGGCGTCGCGATGGTGGGCGTATTCCCAGGCCAGCGCCTGGCGCGCCTCGAAATCCTGGATCGTCCCGTGGCTCTCGAACGCCGCGGCGAACTCCGCCGGCAGCGCGAAGTCGCGCACCAGCGCGCCCGCGCGCTCGGCCGCCTGCCGCGCACGGTCGAGCGCTCCTTGCGCCTCGGGCGCCGGGGCTTCGGCGTAGTCCTGCGTCACGACCATGACCCGCGGCGTGCCGGGCGCGGTGCCGCCGAGGTCGATCGCCGGACGGCCGGCGATCAGCGCCAGCGCGTGGGCGACGTCGCCGATGCCGGCCCCGAACAGGCCGAGCGTGTCGAGCGCCCACGAGAACGTCTTCACGCCCACCGTTGGCAGCAGCCGGAACGACGGCTTGATCGCGGCGCAGCCGCAGAAGCTCGCCGGCCGGATCACCGAGCCGCCGGTCTGGGTGCCGAGGGCCAGCGGCAGCATCCCGGCCCCGACCGCGGCGGCGGAGCCCGCCGAGGAGCCGCCGGGCGTGTGGTTCGAATCGTGCGGGTTCGTGGTCTCGGTCGGATCGACGCTGGCGAAGGGCGAGGTCGTGGTCTTGGCCAGCGCCACCGCGCCCAGCGCCTTGAGCCGCATGACGATGGCGGCGTCGGCCTTCGGGCGCCAGCCGTCGTAGATCGGCGAGCCCATCTGCGTCGGCATCGCGGCGGTGTCGATGATGTCCTTGACGCCCACCGCGATCCCGGCGAGCGGCCCGGCATCGGTGACGGCGGGCGCGGGATCGGTGACGACGGTGGCGCGCACCACCGGATCGCGCGCGAGGATCGCCTCCTGCGACAGGCGGATCGCGCCCTCCGGCGTGAGGGTGCCGGCTTCGATGCGGCGGCGCAGGTCGACCAACGAAAGCATCACGCGTCCTTGACTTGAGGGCCCTTCGCGAAGGCCACCGGTTCCGGGGCGGGTCCGACGACGACCGCCGCGGGCGCCGGTGCAGGTTTCGTGCGCGGATGCGCGAAGGCCCGGCCGGCGGTGCCCGGGGCGTAGCATGCGCAAGGCCCCGCCGCGACGGCGGCAGCGTTAGCATCGCGTTTACGCGTCCGTGATCATTCTCCGCGTCATGTGGCGTAGCGTTCTCGCATTCTCCGCCCTTGCGCTGTTCGGCGCGGGGCTCACCGGCTGTGCGATCAACAAGTTTGAGCGCCGCGACGCCTGGCGCGACCAGGCGGAGCAGGTGTGCCTGGCCAAGAAGCTCGTCGAGCCGACCGAGTTCGTCGTCCCGTCCAAGGAGATCGACGGGCCCGGCCCCTGCGGCATGACGCAGCCGTTCCGGGTGACGCGGCTCGGCGGCGGCGCCGTGGTCCTGAAGCAGCGCATGACGCTCGGCTGCCCGGCGCTCGCTGAAGCCGAAGCCTGGCTCGCCGACACGATCCAGCCGGCGGCGAACCTGTATTTCGGCCAGCCGGTCGCCGAGATCAACGCCGGCTCCTACGCCTGCCGCGGGCGCAACAACCAGGTCGGCGCGAAGCTGTCCGAGCATTCCTTCGGCAACGCCATCGACGTGATGTCGTTCAAGCTCGCCGACGGCTACGTCATCACCGTCAAGGGCGGCTGGCGCGGCACGGAGGCCGAGCAGGGCTTCCTGCGCGAGGTCTTCATCGGGGCCTGCCAGCGCTTCACCACCGTGCTGGCGCCCGGCTCCAACGTGTTCCACTACGACCACATCCACGTCGACCTGGCGCGCCACGACCCGCGCGGGCTGAAGCGGATCTGCCAGCCGCTGATCAAGTTCACGCCGCAGCTCGGCTCGGACAGCCCGCGGCCGATGTCCCGCCCCCGCCCGCCCGAGCGCCAGCCGGCGCCGCCGCAGGCCCCGGTGGATATCGAGGAGGACGATCCCTACGGCGCGACGCCGATGTCCCGGGCCGCCAGCCCGACTCAGGTCGCCCGCGCGCCCGCCCGGCCGGCGGCGCCCTCGGCCTACGCCTCGGCCCCGGCGCCGCGCCCGCTTCCGTCACGTCCCGCGCCCCGCGTCGCGGCGGCCTTGCCGGAGGAGGACGTGGGTGGCGGTTCCGAGGAGCCGCTCTCGCTCGCCGCGCCCGGGCTGGCGTCGGGGCCGATCTACTGAGCGTCACCCGGCCGGCGGGTGTGCCTCCCGTGCGCCACCGGCCCGCGAAAGCGTGGCCGGACGGGTCGTCCGGCTTGACTTGAGCGTGCCCCGGGCCATCGTCCCCGGATGCAGGACAACACGCGGAAAGCACCCGCCATGCGCTCGAACGCCGTCTCCGTCGCTTTGGGCGTCGGCCTCATCCTCGCCGGCTGCCTGCAGCCGGCCTTCGCCCGCTCGGCGCGGGAGGACATCGAGCCTTCCGAGGAGCGCGCCTTCCCCTTCGACGCCAACATCCCGGCCTGCCAGGATTCGAGCGTGCTGGAGAAGGTCTCGACGCAGTTCGCCGAGAAGGAGGCGAAGTTCTGGAACTCGTCCCTGACGATCGTAGCCTACGACACGATCGAGCGGACGGCGTGGCGGCCGTGGGGCCTCGATTTCATCCCGCGTCGATTCTGCACCGCGACCGCGACCACCTCGGACGGCGTCCGCCGCAAGGTCGACTACTCCGTGCGCGAGAGCCTCGGCATCATCGGCGCGACCTGGGGCGTCGAGCTCTGCGTCCACGGCCTCGACCGCGACCTGAGCTACGCCTACGCCACCGCCTGCCGCATGGCGCGCCCGTGACGCGTGCCGGCCTCGCCCTGGCGGCCCTGCTGGCCGCCGGAAGCGCGCAGGCGCAGGATTACGGCGGCTTCGGCCGCGGCAACGACACGCCCGGCGGCTTCGACTTCTACGTCCTGGCCCTGTCCTGGTCCCCGACCTACTGCGAGACCGCCGGCCAGCGCGACGACCGCCAATGCGCCGCCGGGCGCGGCCTCGGCTTCGTCGTGCACGGGCTGTGGCCGCAATACACCCGCGGCTACCCGCAGAACTGCTCGGCCGTGCAGCGCTCGCCGACGCCGCAGGCCATGGAGGTCGCCGGCCAGGTCTACCCGAGCAAGGGGCTCGCCCGCTACGAGTGGCGCAAGCACGGCACCTGCTCCGGCCTCGACCCGACCGCCTACTTCAACGCCGCCCGCACGGCGCGCCTGGCGGTGACCATCCCCGACGACCTCAAGACCTCGGGTTCGGAGCGCCGCCTGGCGCCGATCGAGATCGCGCGGCAGTTCGTGACCGCGAACCCCGGCTTGCGGCCGGACATGATGGCGGTGTCCTGCGCCCGCGGGCAGCTCCAGGACGTGCGGATCTGCTTCACCAAGGACCTGCGCGGGTTCGCCGCCTGCCCGGAGGTCGCGCGCGGCAATTGCCGCGCGCCCGAGATCACGGTCGGCGCCGCGCGCTGAGCCTTTTCGGCGGATTCGGGGTCCGACGGCTGGACCCGGGCCGCCGGATCCGCTTGATCGTCCGTCATGAACTATCGCCACGCCTTCCATGCCGGCAACTTCGCGGACGTGCTCAAGCACCTTGTGCTGACGCGGGTGCTCGCGCATCTCGGCCTCAAGCCGGCGCCCTATCGGGCGATCGACACCCATGCGGGCCTCGGCTTCTACGACCTCACCGCGGACGAAGCCGGGCGCACCGCCGAGTGGGTCGACGGCTGGGGACGCCTCGACGACCCGTTTCCGCAGGCCGTGGAGGACCTGCTTGCCCCCTACCGCGCCGCGGTCGCCGCGGTCCGGGCGCGCCACGGCGCCACCACCTATCCCGGCTCGCCGGCGCTGATCCGCGAGTTCTTGCGAGCCGAGGACCAGGGCGTGTTCGTCGAGCTGCATCCCGAGGACCACGCGGTGCTGCGCGAGCGCTTCAACGGCCACGCCCGCACCAAGGTGCTGCACCTCGACGGCTGGACCGCCCTCAACGCGATGATCCCGCCGCCCGAGCGCCGCGGGCTCGTCCTGATCGACCCGCCCTACGAGGTGCCGGGCGAGATCGACCGGCTCGGCGCCCATCTGGCCAGGGCGGTGGCGAAGTGGCCGACCGGCGTGTTCCTGGCCTGGTACCCGATCAAGACCCTCGCCGCCGTCGACCGCATGGTCGCCGCGCTCGACGGCGCCCTGACCCGCCCGGCGCTCCGCCTCGACCTCATGATCGACCGGCCCGACGACACGCGGCTCACCGGCAACGGCCTGATCGTGGTCAACCCGCCCTGGCGCCTGGCGGAGGAAGCCGCGCTGTTCATGCCGGCCTTGGCCGAGCGCCTGGCCCGCGGCGCGTACGGCGCGTTTCGCTGCGAGGCGATCGGGACGGTTGCTTGAGGTCCGTCGGATCCGCCCCGCATCCGAGACCAGACCACACCTCAGGATGAGGAGGAAGATGGGATCGACCGGCAGCGACCTCACGCATGCGCCAGGATCGCCAGCAGCAGCAATGCGATGATGTTGGTGATCTTGATCGCCGGGTTCACCGCGGGGCCGGCGGTGTCCTTGTAGGGGTCGCCGACGGTATCGCCGGTGACGGCCGCCTTGTGCGCGTCCGAGCCCTTGCCGCCGTGATGGCCGTCCTCGATGTACTTCTTCGCGTTGTCCCAGGCGCCGCCGCCCGAGGTCATCGAGATCGCCACGTAGAGGCCGGTGAGGATCACGCCGAGCAGGCTCGCGCCGACCGTGGCGAAGGCCTGGGACTTGCCCGCGACGAGCTGGATCGCGAAGAACAGCACGATCGGCATCAGCACCGGCAGCAGCGAGGGCACGATCATCTCGCGGATCGCCGCCCGCGTCAGCATGTCGACGGCGCGGCCGTAATCCGGCCGGTCGGTGCCGGCCATGATCCCCGGCTTCTCCCGGAACTGGCGGCGGACCTCCTCGACCACGGCGCCGGCCGCCCGGCCCACGGCCGTCATCGCCATGCCGGCGAACAGGAACGGGATCAGCCCCCCGATCAGCAGGCCGACGACGACGTAGGGGTTGGACAGCGAGAAATCCACCGTGACGCCCTTGAAGAAGCGGTACTGCGTGTCGCTGGCGTTGGCGATGAAGTAGTCGAGGTCCGAGGTGTAGGCGGCGAACAGCACCAGCGCCCCGAGGCCGGCCGAGCCGATCGCGTAGCCCTTGGTGACCGCCTTGGTGGTGTTGCCGACGGCGTCGAGGGCGTCGGTGGACTTGCGGACCTCGGAGGGCAGGCCCGCCATCTCGGCGATGCCGCCGGCGTTGTCGGTGACCGGGCCGAAGGCGTCGAGCGCCACGATGAAGCCGGCGAGCGCCAGCATCGCCGTGACCGCGATGGCGATGCCGAACAGCCCCGCCAGCGCATAGGTGGAGATGATGCCGCCGACGATCACGAGGGCCGGAAGCGCGGTCGATTCGAGCGAGACCGCGAGGCCCTGGATCACGTTGGTGCCGTGCCCGGTGACCGAGGCGTCGGCGATCGACTTCACCGGGCGGAAGTTCGTGCCGGTGTAGTACTCGGTGATGACCACGATCAGCGCGGTGATCGCGAGGCCGATCACCGCGCAGCCGAGCAGCCCGCCCGACGTGAAGCTGACGCCGGTGGAGGTGGTGAAGCGCGTCGCGAAACCGCCGAACAGGGCGAGGTTGACGGCGGCGATGGCCCCGACCGAGAGCACGCCCGCGGTGATCAGGCCCTTGTACAGCGCCCCCATGATCGACTGGTTCGATCCGAGCCGCACGGCGTAGGTGCCGGCGATCGAGGTGAGGATGCAGGCCGAGCCGATGGCCAGCGGATAGATCATCATCGCCTCGAGCACGTTGCGGCCCGCGACGTCGACCTGCCCGCCGAAGAAGATCGCCGCGAGCACCATCGTGGCGACGACGGTGACGGCGTAGGTCTCGAACAGGTCGGCCGCCATGCCGGCGCAATCGCCGACGTTGTCGCCGACGTTGTCGGCGATGGTGGCGGGGTTGCGCGGGTCATCCTCCGGGATCCCCGCCTCGACCTTGCCGACGAGGTCGCCGCCGACGTCGGCGCCCTTGGTGAAGATGCCGCCGCCGAGGCGGGCGAAGATCGAGATCAAAGAGGCGCCGAAGCCGAGCGCGACGAGCGCGTCGATGACCTCGCGGCTGGCCGGCGGCAGGCCGGCCCCGCGGGTGAGATAGAGGTAGTAGAAGGCGACGCCGAGCAGCGCGAGCCCCGCGACCAGCATGCCGGTGACGGCGCCCGACTTGAACGCGACCTCGAGGCCGCCGCCGAGCGACGTCGAGGCCGCCTGCGCCGTGCGCACGTTGGCACGCACCGAGACGTTCATGCCGATGAAGCCGGCCGCCCCGGACAGGACCGCGCCGATGAGGAAGCCGATGGCGACCTTGATCCCGAGGAAGAAGGCCAAAGCCGCGAACAGCACGACGCCGACGAGGCCGATGGTGGCGTATTGGCGCTTGAGGTAGGCCTGCGCGCCCTCGGCGATCGCGGCGGCGATCTCCTGCATGCGCTGCGTGCCGGCGTCCCGTCTCATCACGTCGTTGATCGTCACGATGCCGTAGGCGACGGCGCACAGCCCGCCCAGGATGATCAGCAGCAAAGCGGTCATGCACCCGTCCCTTGTTCTCGTGATGCCTGGCGTCGGCTTGGTGTTGTCGAGCTTGGCCCTTGGGCCCGGACGAACGGCTCGGATTCGGCATTCCTTCCCAGAAGTGCGAGACTTGATTGCCAAACTTCGCGGTCGAGCGCAAACGCCACTTTTGTATTTCGACACGTGATCTTGCTGCAACGCAGCAATGAGCATTGAATTCTGATTTGCGGCCTGCCCGCTCATCGTTGGCCGGGTTTTGCGCGTGGTCCGATCCGGACTCCGCGACGCGCGGCGGGATGCACGTTTACCGGCCGTTAACCATGATGAACACTACCTTCGGTTGCATCAACGAAGGGTGCTCGACGATGAGTGGCGATCAGGTGGCGAAGCTCGCAGCGACGATCGAGGTGCTGACGAACGCGGTGCAGTTCCTGGTGGCGGAACGCGTCAGCATGCAGCCGCCGTCCGTGCACGGCGCGCTGCTTCAGGTCCTCCAGCGCTCGCTCTCCGCCCCGGCGGAGCGGGACGATGCGCATCCCGGCGGCACGGCGGTGCAGCGGGCCGACCTCGCCCATTGGACGCCGGTCATCGCCGCCACCCTGATCGACGACGTCCGGCGCCAGCTCGGCCGCGAGCCCGAGGGCTCGCCGCACGACGCGGCGCCTCAGGTTCGGACGGTCTCCGAGACCTTCTTAGAAATGGCTGAACGCGCCCGCCGCGAAAACGCGCGTGGCTCCGTCGACACCCTGAAAGCCGGGCCGTCCGCTGCCTGAGGCGACGGTGCCGAGGACCGCGACCGGCACGCCCGCGAGCGAGGCCGCCTGGCGGAACGCGTCGAGGTCGTCGGGCGCCACGGTGCAGAGGATCTCGTAATCGTCGCCGCCGGTGACGGCGACGTCGAGCAGGTCGGGCCTCCCATCGACGACGCGGGCGGCGGCTTGCGAGAGCGGGACCGTCGCGGTGTCGATCGTCGCCGTCGCGCCGGCACCGGCCAGCATCTTGGCGAGGTCGCCGGCGAGCCCGTCGGACACGTCCATCGCCGCGGTCGCGAAGCGCAGCACCGCGTCGGCGAGGGCCAGCCGCGGCCGCGGGTGCAGGTAGCGGTCGGCCAGATGGCTGCGCGATGCGCCATCAAGCGCCCGGACCCATTCGGCATCCGGCTCGAGCCGCATCCGCAGGCCGAGCGCCGCGTCGCCGATGGTGCCGCTGACGCAGATCCGGTCGCCGACCCGCGCCGTGGTACGGCGCACGATGCGCCCCGCGGGGACTTCGCCGATCGCGGTGATGCCGATCAGCGCCGGACCGCCCGACCGCACCGTGTCGCCGCCGAGCAGCGGGCAGCCGGACGCCCGGCTCGCCTGCCCGAGCCCTTCGGCGAAGGCGGCGAGCCACGCCTCGGTCCAGTCCGCCGGCAAAGCCAGCGTGAGCAGGAAGCCGCAAGGCGCGGCGCCCTTGGCGGCGATGTCGGAGAGGTTCACCCCGAGCGCCTTGCGCGCGAGCGAGCCGGGTGGGTCGTCGGGAAAGTAGTGGACGCCGGAGACGATCGCGTCGGCGGTGAGCACGAGGTCGTGGCCGGGGCTCGGCGCGAGGCTCGCCGCATCGTCGCGCAGGCCGTCGGCGCCGGGGCCGGCGAGCGGCGCGAAGTAGCGCGCGATGAGCGCGTCCTCGGTCGGGCGCGATGCGCTCACCGGACGCTCACCCCTGCTTGGCGCCGGCCAGTTCCGCCGCGCGGGTCTGGCGCGCGACCTTGTCGAGGACGGCGTTGACCATGCCCGGCTCGTCGCCGGTGTAGAAGCTGTGGGCGACGTCGACGTATTCCGAGATGGCGGCGCGGGCCGGAACGTCGCGGCGGAACATCAGCTCGTAGGTGCCGGCGCGCAGGATGGCGCGCAGCACCACCTCGATGCGCTTGAGCGGCCAGCCCTGGCTCAGCGCCTGGTCGATCTGCGGATCGATCGCGCGCTGCTCCTCCACCACGCCGCGCAGCAGGTCGCGGAAGAAGGCCGGCTCGGCCGCCGGGTGCAGCACGCCGTCGATCTCCTTGCCGAGCCAGAAGGTCTCGAACTCGGCGAGCGCGTCGAGCACGCCCTTGCCGGAGATCTCCATATCGTAGAGCGCCTGCACCACGGAGAGCCGGGCGCCGCTGCGCGGATTGATCTTGGTCATGATCGTCAGGCTCTCATGCAGCGGCGGCCGCGCGCTTGAGCGCCAGCACCGCGAGTGCCGCCTCGGCCGCGCCGCCGCCCTTGTTCATCTCGGAGACGCGGGCACGGGCTTGGGCCTGAGCCTCGTTCTCCACCGTCAGGATGCCGTTGCCGAGCGGCAGGCGCAGGTCGACGGACAGGTCCATCAGCGCGCGCGCGCTCTCGCCGGCGACGATGTCGTAATGCCCGGTCTCGCCGCGGATGACGCAGCCCAGAGCCACCACGGCGTCGTAGGGCGTGCCGGCCGTCTCGGCCGCTGCGAGCAGGATCGCCACCGTCGCCGGAATCTCGAGCGCGCCCGGCACCGTCACGACCGTCGCCTCGGCCTCGGCCGCCGCGATGGCGGCGCGGGCGCCTTCGAGCAGGTCGTCGGACAGGCCGTCGTAGAAGCGCGCCTCGACCACGAGGACCCGGGCGCCGGGCGTTTTCGGGGACGCGGGCGCGTCCTTGCGTTCGATGTACATGGGACTCGTGGGACTCCGGCGGACCCGCCGCGCGGGCGGCGGGCGCTGACCGACGCGCCGTCTCCGGCCGTCTCGCATCCAGGGTGTTCGGGGCAGCGAGGGTTAGACCGAAGCGGCCGCCGCCACAAGCGCGCCCGCACGGGGCCGCCTGCGGGCAGGGCATCGCTTCCATGCGCCCGGGTCCATGCGACCGAGTGCATATGCCCGATTCCCCGGGCCCGAGCGCGACGCGGCAGGCGGCGCATCGTTTTCCCGGCATCGGCGTGGCCGGGATGGCCCGCGGCTTGCTCCCCGGTTTCGCCGCAGGGGTGCCGGGCGAAGGAACCGCATGAACGTCGAGCTGATCGGGCTGACCAAGCGCTACGGCGCGACCCTCGCCGTCGATGCGATCGACCTGAAAATCCCGTCGGGCGCCTATTGCTGCCTGCTCGGCCCGTCGGGCTGCGGCAAGACCACGACGCTGCGGATGATCGGCGGCCACGAGGCGGTCAGCGCCGGCGAGGTCGTGATCGGCCCGCGCGCCGTCGGTGACGCGCCGCCCGCGGAGCGCGGCACGGCGATGATGTTCCAGAGCTACGCGCTGTTCCCGCACCTGACCTGCCGGGACAACGTCGCGTTCTCGCTCAGGATGCGCGGCGTCGCGAAGGCCGAGCGCCGCGCCAAGGCCGACGCGATGCTCGACCTCGTGCAAATGGGGCACCTCGCCGACCGGCTTCCGGCGCAGCTCTCGGGCGGGCAGCAACAGCGCGTGGCGCTCGCCCGCGCGCTGGTCACCGGACCGAAGGTGCTGCTCCTCGACGAGCCGCTTTCGGCCCTCGACCCGTTCCTCCGGGTGCGGATGCGGGTGGAGCTCAAGCGCATCCAGGCCGAGCTCGGCCTCACCTTCATCCACGTCACCCACAGCCAGGAGGAGGCGATGGCGCTCTCCGACCTCGTCGTGGTGATGAACGGCGGCAAGATCGAGCAGGCCGGCGACCCGCGCACGGTGTTCGAGCGGCCGGCCTCGGCCTTCGTCGCCCGCTTCATCGGCGGCCACAACGTCATCGCCCTGCCCGAGGGCAAGGTCGCGGTGCGCGCCGACCGGATGCGGCTCGGGGCCGAGGCCGGCGACGGCGCCGTGCAGGCCCGCGTCCTCGCGGTCGAGTACCAGGGCGCCAGCGTGCAGGTGGCGCTCGAGGCGGACGGGATGACCGAGCCTGGCGGGCTGAGCGCGGTCGTGGACGACGCGACCTTCGCCGGCCGTCCGCTGGCGCCGGGCGACCGCGTGGCGCTCGGCTGGGACCCCGCCGCCGCGCACCGCCTGGACGCCTGACGCGACCGGCATCAAGAAAAGAAAGGGACGACGATGACCAACGGCATCAGATTCACGCGGCGCACGCTGCTCCAGGGAGCCGGCACCGCCCTCGCGGCCGGGCCGATCACCGGGTTTCCCGCCGTCCACGCGGCCGAGCCGGTGACGCTGCGCTACCTCGGCACCGCCGTGAACCAGTCCGGCGACATCGCCCGGAAGGTGAAGGAGGATCTCGGGATCACGATCGAGTACATCCCGGTCGTCACCGACGAGGTGACGAAGCGCGCGGTGACGCAGCCGAACTCCTTCGACCTGATCGACACAGAGTTCTTCAGCCTGAAGAAGATCGTCCCCTCGGGCAACATCCTCGGTATGGATGCGCGCCGGATCAAGAACGCCGACAAGATCACCCCGATTTTCACCAAGGGCGAGATCGCCGGCAAGGCGATCGGCGACCAGGGCACCGCGCCGAAGAAGGTGTTCTACCTCGAAGGCCAGACGGGCAAGACCTTCGCGTCGTCGCCGACCGAGTGGATCACCCTGATCCCGACAACCTACAACGCCGACACGCTCGGCATCCGCCCGGACCTGATCAAGCGCCCGATCACCAGCTGGAAGGAGCTGCTGAACCCGGAATTCAAGGGCCGCGCCTCGATTCTCAACATCCCCTCCATCGGCATCATGGACGCGGCGATGGTGGTGGAGGCCACCGGCGACTACACCTACGCCGACAAGGGCAACATGACGAAGGCGGAGATCGACCGCACGATCAAGCTGCTGATCGAGGCCAAACGCGCCGGCCAGTTCCGCGCCTTCTGGCAGGACTTCAACGAATCCGTGAACCTGATGGCGTCCGGCGAAACGGTGATCCAGTCGATGTGGTCGCCCGCCGTCACCAAGGTGCGCACGCAGGGGGTCGCCTGCACCTATCAGCCGCTGAAGGAAGGCTACCGCGCCTGGGCCACGGGCTTCGGCCTGCCGAAGACGCTGACCGGCCGCAAGCTCGACGCGGCCTACGACTTCGTCAACTGGTTCCTCTCCGGCTGGGCCGGCGCCTACCTCAACCGCCAGGGCTACTATTCCGCCGTGCCCGAGACCGCCAAGACCCAGATGGAGCCCTACGAGTGGGCCTACTGGATGGAGGGCAAGCCCGCCGAGAAGGACATCCACGGCCCCGACGGCGGCCTGCTCGAGAAGGCCGGCGCCACCCGCGACGGCGGCTCCTTTGAGGCCCGCATGGGCGCGGTCGCCTGCTGGAACGCGGTCATGGACGAGAACACCTACATGGTCCGCAAGTGGAACGAGTTCATCGCGGCGTGAGGACGATGGCTACGCCGCGCCCCTCGTTCGCCGAGTCCATGGTGCTCACGCACTTCGGCATATCGTCTATGCATGGATCGTTCGAAGCATCGCCCTGCCCCCTCTCCCGAAGGGGAGAGGGAACCCGCGATTCGAGGACAGGCGCCGTGGAACCGGTCGCCCGCGGACGCGGAAGGGAACGGCGCCCGCTGCATCGGTCGGAGGGCTCGCGATGAGCGACGTTGCGCTTCCTGCCCTCGCCGACGTGCCGGCGAATTCGGTTCGGGCCGAGGCCGCCCCGGCCCGCCGCCGGCGGCCCCTCGCCTATCTTCAGGCCGCGCCGATGGCGCTGGTGTTCTTGGTCTTCCTCGCGATCCCGCTCCTGCTGACGCTGATGGTCAGCTTCTGGGAGTACAACGAGTACGAGATCATCCCAGCCTTCACGCTGCAGAACTACCGCGACGTGTTCGAGGGCTGCGGCAACCTCGCGGACCCGTGCACCACGGCGCGGACCTATCTCTCGACCCTCAAGTTCTGCGCGCTGACGCTGGCCTTCACGCTGCTGATCGGGTTCCCGGTCGCGTACTTCCTCGCCTTCCACGTCCGTTCGCGCACCGTGCAGATGGGGCTGTTCCTGCTGTGCACGATCCCGTTCTGGACCTCGAACGTGATCCGCATGATCTCGTGGATTCCGCTGCTCGGGCGCAACGGCCTCGTCAACGACACTCTGCAGGGGATGGGCGTGATCGGGAGCCCGATCGAGGGTCTGCTGTACTCGGACTTCGCGGTGACCTTGGCTTTCGTGCACCTCTACACGGTCTTCATGATCGTGCCGATCTTCAACAGCATGGCGCGGATCGACCGGTCGCTGATCGAGGCGGCCTACGATGCCGGGGCCACGGGGTGGCAGACGCTGTGGAGCGTGATCGTTCCCCTGTGCAAGCCGGGCATCGCCATCGGGACGATCTTCGTGCTCACCCTCGTGATGGGCGACTTCGTCACCGTCGGCGTGATGGGCGGCCAGCAGATCGCGTCGGTCGGCAAGGTGATCCAGGTGCAGATGTCGTACCTGCAGTTCCCGGCCGCGGCCGCCAACGCCGTGGTGCTGCTCGCCGCCGTGCTGATGATGATCCTCGGGCTCACCCGGGTGATCGACCTGCGGCGGGAACTCTGACCATGACGGAGCCTTCAGCGTGAGCGATCGTCCCCGAGGCCTGGCCTTCGCCGCGCTGGCGGCGTTCTTCGCGCTCTACGTGCTGTTCCTCTACGGCCCGACCCTGACGATCCTGGCGCTGAGCTTCCAGGGTCCGCAGGGCGGCCTGACGTTTCCGATGAACGGCGTCTCGACGCACTGGTTCGCCAAGCTCTGGGCCGGCGGCGGCATCGTCGACATCTGGGCGGCGTTCGGGCGCTCGCTCCGCCTCGGCTTCGTGGTGATGGCGCTCACCGTCGTCCTGGCGTTCTTCGCGGGCCTCGCCTTCCGCAAGGGCTTTCGCGGCGCCAACGCCCTGTTCGCCATCGCGGTCGCCAGCCTGATCGTGCCCTCGATCGTGGTCTCCCTCGGGATCGGCCTCGAGTTCCGTCTGGTCGACGACGCGATCAACGCTTTGGCGGCCGCCACCGGCTGGGGATGGCTGCAGGACCACGGCACCGCCATGGGGCTCTACACCTCGGCGCTCGGGGCGCACCTGACCTGGACGCTGCCCTTCGGCCTTCTCATCATGTTCGCGGTCTTCAACCGGTTCGATCCGGCCTACGAGGAGGCCGCCCGCGACCTCGGCGCGACCGGAGCGCAGACGCTGCGCCACGTCGTGGTCCCGATCCTGGCGCCGGCCCTGGTCGGCGTCGCCCTGTTCGGCTTCACCCTGTCCTTCGACGAGCTCGCCCGCACCAGCCAGGCGATCGGCGGGCGCAACACCCTGCCGCTCGAGCTCCAGGGTCTCACCACCACGGTGACGACGCCGGAGATCTACGCTCTGGGAAGCCTGACGACGGCGGTGTCGGCCGTGGTGATCGGCACGGCGCTCGCGGCGAGCCTGTGGCTGCAGCGCCGCCGGGCCCGCCGCAGCCTGGCGCTGCCGTAGCGGCTCGTCCGCGATCGCGCGATGCCTTCGGGATCGTACGTTCAGCCCCCGCGAACGCGTCGCGCGGGCTTGCTGATACGTCCGGCCGCTCCGATCGCGCCAAGGGCCGATCAGTCGGTGCCGGCCGGCTCCTCGCCGGAGCCGACGAGCGTCAGGCGCGGGGTCGAGGCCTTGCGCTCGGCGGTCTCGATCAGGCGAAGGCTCGTCGCCTGGCGGCTCTTCTTCAGGTCCTCGGCGATCTCGCTCGTGTTTCCGGAGATCCGCTTGGCGCGCTTGTCGTATTCCGCCATCGAAACGACGGAGGAGTCACCGGTCTCGGGGATGCGCGCCATGTCCACCTCGAAGGAAGAGACCGTCCGCACGAGCGCGTGGCGGGCATGACCCGAGCCTAGCACGCTTTCCCGCATTCCCGCCGAACGATTTGCCGTCGACCCACCGTGCGGTTCTCGGATCGAGACGCGCGCTTTCGTGTTTGTCGCACGCGGTGTTTGCTAAATGTCGCCGAGTGTGCAAAAAGTACAACATCGATCTCTGGCCAGATATCCGGCCGTTCCGTCCGTAATGGACGTGCGCTGATTTTCTCCCACATTTCGACGACCCGCGACCTGGCGCGTGATTCACATGCGCCGGTCGAATTATGACGACTGATAAGATACGGAATTTTCTATGAGCACCGGCACCGTCAAGTGGTTCAACGATCAGAAGGGCTTCGGCTTCATCCAGCCGGATGACGGCGGCAAGGACGTCTTCGTGCACATCTCGGCTGTGGAGCGCGCCGGAATGCGCGGCCTGACCGAAGGCCAGAAGATCTCCTACGAGATGGAGACCGATCGTCGTAGCGGCAAGCAGTCCGCCGGCAGCCTCCAGGCCGCCTGAGCACCGAGTTCGCCTCGGATCGTCGTCGAAGCCGTCCCACCCGGGACGGCTTCGCGCGTTTTCGGAGCGTTGCGACCGAAGCGCGATGAGCGAGTCTCATCGCCGACCGCGTCCCGCCACGGCGGGGCGGCCGCCATCCGCCGAGCGTCATGGGCCGCGAGCCTTGCGATTCGGTCCGACCTGTCTGACCGCAGCCGGCATGGGGCCGGTGGCGCATAAGGATCTTGTGTGAATCAATCCAAGGACAACCAGTTCTCCGACCGGCTCGAGACCGCTGCGAAGGCGCGGGAAGCGATGCTGGCGCGCTATCGTTCGCGGCCGGCCGCCGATGATCCCGCCGTCGTCGCCCGCCAGGCCGAGCGTCAGGCCGTGATCGAGGCCCGCGAGGAGCGCAACAAGGAGCGCGAGGCCGCCCGGGTCGCCGCCGAGATCCAGCGCGTCGCCGAGGCGAAGGCCCAGCGCGAGTTCGAGGCTGCCGAGGTGCTGCGCATCGCCGCCGAGAAGGCCGAGCGTCAGGCCGCCCTGGCCGCCGAGCAGAAAGAGGCACGCGACGCCCGCTTCGCGGCGCGCAAGCTGCGCGCGCGCAAGTAGGCCCGCAGCCGAGCCCCGGCGGCGATCCAACCGACGCGGCTCAGGCCGCGGCGGGCGGGCCGGCGCCACCCGACCCAGCCGAATCCGTCACTTCGAACGTCGCACCCGCCCCGGGTCCGGCAGCCGGCGTCGCGGCGATCAGGAGTGATGTACGATGTCCCACAAGTTCAAGCTCGGCCAGCGTGTCCGTCAGTCGCGCGGCGGCTTCGGCTCCGTCAAGGACGATGCCTCGGGCCTGCTGTGCGAGATCGTCCGCCTGATGCCCGAGGACCGGACCGGCGAGCCCTGCTACCGGATCAAGTCCTCGGCCGGCGAGCGCGCCGCCAACGAGAGCGAGCTCTCCCTCGCCGGCTGATGCGCCACGGCGGCTGCGAGCGGTCGCCGCACACGGCCCCAACGCCTTCGGCTTCTCGCGCGCGGACGTCTGCAAGGCGCGCGGACGTGCCGTGCGTTGCCAAACGCGCGGACCTGCGCCATCTCAGCCTCGATGCCGGCCGAGGCCCTTCTCGCCAGCCGCATGCGGCTCCCGCTGACGGGCCGGGTGGCGTCTCCCGCCCCGGTCCGCCCATCGATCGGGAGCCGTTCCATCCCTGGGCGGCGTTTCACGTTGACCCCAACCCCAAGCAGGCAATGAGTAAGCGCACCAGGCAAAGGCCGCAGGAGCGAGGCTCCGTGCTGTTCGACGTGGTCTACGAGGACGGTTCGCAAGCCTCGAACCGCCGCGTCCCGATGGAGATCCTCGGTGGTCTCGACGGCGACGAGCCGGCCCGCGAGGTGATCTCGGCACAGGACGAGGAGATCGCCCAGAAGTCGGGGCGTCCGCAGCGGACGATCCTCAGTCTCTCGCGTTCGCCGATCCCCGAAGCGAAACCGAAGCCGCCCCGCGTCGCGTAAGGGAGCGCGACAGTGGGAGAGCACGACATGGGCCACAAGTTTCATCTCGGGCAGCTCGTGCGTCGCCGCGACCTCGCGGCGGCGCGAAACGGCAACCGCATCTTCGAGGTGATCGGCCTATTGCCGGCCGAGGCGGGCGCGCCGAATTATCGGATCCGCAGCACCGAGGCCGGTACGCACGAGGTGCGCGAGGACGGCCTGACGGCCGCCTCGTGCTGCTCGGCGCCGGCATCCTGATCGGCGTCGGACCGAGCGCGCGTTGGAGCGGCGCGTCGGCAGTGGCATAAGACGGACGTCCCGCTTCCGGGGCCTCCGCCCGGACCTTCGCCCGATGCGCCGCCTCCCGCCGGCCCCGACATTCCCCGGCACGACAGCACCCCGCCCCGCACGGTGCCCGGCATGACCGCGCCGGACCTCGCGACCGTGCGTCGCCCGGCCCAGCGCCGGCTGGGCGGCCCGCGCACCCTGTGGAAGCGGCTCGCCCGCGCCATCGGCGACCTGCTGCCGAAGGGGCTCTATGCCCGCTCGCTGATCATCATCATCGCCCCGGTGGTGCTGCTGCAATCGGTGATCGCCTACACCTTCATGGAGCGGCACTGGCAGCTGGTGACCAAGCGCCTGTCCTCGGCCGTCACCGCCGACGTCGCGGCCCTGATCGACATCTACGAGGTCTATCCCCAGGACAAGGACGCCGAGACGCTCTCGCGCATCGCCGGCGAGCGGCTGAACCTCGACCTCGACATCCTGAAGGGGGCCAAGATCCCGCCGCCGGGGCCGCGGCCGTTCTTCTCGATCCTCGACGAGGCGCTGTCGGACGAGCTGAAGCGGCAGATCGGCCGGCCGTTCTGGATCGACACCGTCGGGCGCTCGAACCTGATCGAGATCCGCGTCGCGATCCCCGACGGGGTGATGCGCATCACCGCCCGCCGCTCGCAGGCCTACGCCTCGAACTCGCACATCTTCCTGGTCTGGATGATCGGCTCGTCGATGGTGCTGCTCGGCGTGGCGATCCTGTTCCTGCGCAACCAGATCAAGCCGATCCTGCGGCTGGCCGCGGTGGCGGAGGGCTTCGGCAAGGGCCGCGAGATCGAGTTCCGCCCCCGCGGCGCCCGCGAGGTCCGCCAGGCCGGCCACGCCTTCATCGAGATGAAGCGCCGCATCGAGCGGGCGATGGAGCAGCGCACGACGATGCTCAACGGCGTGAGCCACGACCTGCGCACCATCATCACCCGGTTCCGCCTCTCGCTCGCCCTGATCGAGCAGACCCCGGAGATCGACGAGCTCTCGCGCGACGTCGACGAGATGAGCCGGATGCTGGAAGGCTACCTCGCCTTCGCCCGCGGTGATTCGGCCGAGAACGCGGCGCCGACCGACATGCGCGCCCTGCTGGAGGACCTGCGCACCGACGTCGAGCGCCTGGGCGCCCAGGTCTCGGATTTCGAGCTGGCCGGGTCGCCCTCGGTCACCGTCCGGCCGGACGCGTTCCGGCGCTGCCTGTTCAACCTCGCCGCCAACGCCGCGCGCTACGGCGAGACGGTGGCGATCTCCGGCCGGGCCGAGGCGCGGGCGTTCTTCGTCTCGATCGACGACGACGGCCCGGGCATCGCGCTCGAGAGCCGCGAGGAGGTGTTCAAGCCGTTCGTGCGCCTCGACGATGCGCGGCAGGATGCCGGCGGCTCGGGCCTCGGCCTGTCGATCGCCCGCGACATCGCCCGTGCCCATGGCGGCGACGTCTCGCTCCACGACAGCCCGCTCGGCGGCCTGCGGGCGACGGTGCGGGTGCCGGCGTGAGGGCCGCGCCGCCCGAGGCTCGTCAGCGGGCGCGTTCCTGGATGTGCGTGATCTCGAGACGGGCGCTCGTGAGGAGGTATTCCAGGGTCTTCAGGTCCAGGCCGGCCTCGTGGAAACGGACCTGCAATCCTGCCTCGCCCCTCCAGTCGTACCCGGCGTCGGAGGGAAGATATTTGAGCAGCATCGCGCTGGCGACGTTCGTACGGACGTAGCCGCGATGACGGACCAGCCTGCCGATCTGCAGCACCAGCGCGTCAATCTGCGCGCGATCCGACATGATCGAGCGCGGCTTCGACACAGGTGAGCGCATCAATTCGGTTTCCCCTTGTTAGGGGCGAACATAAACGCCGAGACTTGCGTCTTTCTTAGCAACACCGATCGATCTCGTAAAAATGTCCGCGTTGCTACCCCGCCGATATTTGTCGATCCGAACTGCGGCCAGGCTCCATCGCGCGGCAAAAAAACGGTGCGCAGGGTGTCCCCACGGCCACGCCGGGATGCTAAGGACGAGCGATCCGTCCAAGCGCGAGGGCTGCGCCGCCGCCCCGCACGACCTGAGTGCCGTTCATGAACCCGCTCGTTCCGCTCTTCATCCTGATCTCGCTGCCGCTCGCCGCGATCGGCCTCGTGCTCTACACCGACACCGGCATCGAGCCGGCCCTGTTCTACGCGTCGGTGAAGACCTTCGTGATCCTGGCCGTCATCGCCGTGGCGCTGTCGTTCGGCGCGAGCAAGCTGGCCGAGCGCTCCAAGAACTGAGCGCTGCGTCCCTCCCGGCACGCGGCGTGCAGGGAGCAGGCTTCGTTCCGGGCAGGACGGCGCGCCGGGCAATCGCGAGGCTCGGCTGCGCGAATCATGAGGGCGTTTCCATGATGCAGATCGTTCCGGCCTTCGGACGCATCGGCGAGGAGAACGCCTTCGCCGTCCTCGCGCGGGCCAACGCGCTGGCGGCCCAGGGGCGCGACGTCATCAATCTCGGCATCGGCCAGCCCGACATGCCGACCCCGGCCCACATCGTCGAGGCCGGCATCCAGGCGTTGCGCGACGGCCATCACGGCTACACGCCGGCCACCGGCATCCTTCCCTTGCGCGAGGCGGTCGCCCGCGACATCCACCGGCGCCACGGCGTCGAGGTCTCACCCGAAAGCGTGATGATCGTGCCCGGCGGCAAGGTCACCATGTTCATGGCGATCCTGATGTTCGGCGAGCCCGGCGCCGAGATCCTCTATCCCGACCCCGGCTTCCCGATCTACCGCTCGATGATCGAGTTCACCGGCGCGACGCCGGTCCCGGTGCCGATCCGCGAGGCCAACGGCTTCGCCTTCTCGGCCGAGGAGACCCTGGCGCTGATCACGCCGCGGACCCGGCTGCTCATCGTCAACTCGCCGGCGAACCCGACCGGCGGCGTGACCCCGAAGGCCGAGATCGACGCCCTGGTGAAGGGGCTCGCCGACCACCCCGGCGTGGCGGTGATGTCGGACGAGATCTACGGCACCATGACCTACGACGGGCAGACGCATCACTCGCTGCTCAAGTACGAAGCGATCCGCGACCGGCTGATCTATCTCGACGGCGCCTCGAAGACCTACGCGATGACCGGTTGGCGGCTCGGCTGGTCGGTCTGGCCGAAGCCGCTCTACGAGGCGGCGCGCAAGCTCGCGGTCAACGCCCATTCCTGCGTCAACGCGGCGACGCAGTGGGCCGGCATCGCCGCGCTCGACGGGTCGCAGGATTGCGTGGCCGAGATGGTCGCCGAGTTCGACCGGCGGCGGACGATCGTGGTCGACGGCCTCAACGACCTACCCGGCGTCTCCTGCATCGTGCCGAAGGGCGCGTTCTACGCATTCCCGAACGTCGGCCGCACCGGCTGGAAGGCCAAGGCCCTGGCCTCGACCCTGCTGGAGGAGGCCGGCGTCGCCGTCATCGGCGGCCCGGATTTCGGCGTGCACGGCGAGGGCTACATCCGCCTGTCCTACGCCAACTCGGCCGAGAACATCCTGCGCGCGCTCGAGCGAATGAAGACGTTCCTGAGCGAGCGCAAGCCGGGCTGAGGCGACGGTCGGACGCGTACCCTTCCCTCCCCCCAAGGGGGAGGGAAGACCCGAGCCCCTCAGGCCGCCATCGCCTGCGCGTTCGGCTCGGCCGCGCGCACGTCCGCGTCGACGTGCTGCTCGAAGCGCTTGAAGTTCTCCTTGAACATGCCGACGAGCCGGCTCGCCGTCTCGGCGAAGGCCGCCTTGTTGGCCCAGGTCTTCACCGGCTGGAGGATGTGCGGCTCGACGCCGGGCACCGAGACCGGCACCGCGAAGCCGAAATACGGGTCGCGCCGGAACTCGGTCTTCGACAGCGAGCCGTCGAGCGCCGCCGTGAGCAGCCGGCGGGTGACGCGGATCGGCATCCGCCGCCCGGTGCCGACGCCGCCGCCGGTCCAGCCGGTGTTGACGAGCCAGCAATCGACGTCGTGCCGGGCGATGAGGTCGCGCAGCAGGTTGCCGTAGGTGCTCGGGTGGCGCGGCATGAACGGCGCGCCGAAACAGGTCGAGAACGTCGCCTCGGGCCCGGTCAGCCCGCGCTCGGTGCCGGCGACCTTGGCGGTGTAGCCGGAGAGGAAGTGGTACATCGCCTCCGCACCGGTGAGCTTGGCGATCGGCGGCATCACGCCGAACGCGTCGCAGGTCAGCATCACGATGTTCTTCGGGTGCCCGGCCCGGCCGGTGTCGCTGGCGTTGGCGATGAAGTCGAGCGGGTAGGCGCAGCGGGTGTTCTCGGTGAGCGAGGCGTCGTCGAAATCCGGGATCCGGGTCTCGGGGTCGATCACCACGTTCTCCATCACCGTGCCGAAGCGCTCGGTTGTGGCGTAGATCTCGGGCTCGGCGTTGCGCGAGAGCCGGATGGTCTTGGCGTAGCAGCCGCCCTCGAAGTTGAAGATCCCGTCCGAACTCCAGCCGTGCTCGTCGTCGCCGAGCAGCTTGCGCGAGGAATCGTTGGAGAGCGTGGTCTTGCCGGTGCCCGACAGCCCGAAGAAGATCGCCGAGCCGCCTTCGGCGTCGAGGGCGGCGTTGGCCGAGCAGTGCATCGGCATCACCCCGGCGCCCGGCAGGATGTAGTTCAGGTAGGTGAAGACCGACTTCTTCATCTCGCCGGCATAGGCCGAGCCGCCGATCAGCACGATCCTGCGGGTGAAGTCGATGGCGATGACGGTCTTCGAGCGGCAGCCGTGGCGGGCCGGGCCGGCCTGGAAGCTCGGCAGGTCGATGATCGTCATGTCCGGGACGTAGGCCGCGATCTCGGCGCGCGGCGGCCGGATCAGCAGGTTGCGGATGAAGAGCGAATGCCAGGCGAATTCCGAGAACACCCGCGCCTTCACCCGGTGCGCCGGGTCGGCGCCGCCGTATAGGTCCTGCGCGAACAGCTCGCGGCCTTCGGCGTGGGCCTGGAAGTCGGCGAGCAGGGCGGCGAACTGGTCGGGCGTGATCGCGCCGTTGTTCTCCCACCAGATCTCGTTCTCGGTGCTCGCGTCGCGCACCACGAACTTGTCCTTGGGCGAGCGCCCGGTATGGGTGCCGGTGGTCGCCACCAGCGCGCCGCCGCGCGCCAGGCGGCTCTCGCCGCGGGCGAGGGATTCCTCGTAGAGGCGCGGGGCCTCGAGGTTCCAGTGCACGGCCTTCAGGTTGCGCAGGCCGATCGCCTCCGCGCCGTGGGCCGCGTTATGATCGCCGATGTTGCTCAAGGTCTCTCTCCCGGGCCCCTGCTCGCGCCGCGTCGCTGCTCCGGGCGCGCCAGGCGCCGGATCATGGGAGCGTCCGTGCGGTCGTACAGGACCGCCGCACGCAGGTTCGCCGCTCCCGGCTCGTCTTGGATAGGCGGCAAGCTTTCGCCGTCAACTTGGACGAAGGGTGGAGGGGGACAGACGAGGGCCGCTTGTCAGGGGGCCGGAAACCGTTCACCCGAGCGCATCGCATCGCCGCCGCGTGGGACCCCACGCCGCCTTCGTCCCGGCCGCGTTCGGCGGTATCGCATGGGCGCTCCCGCCCCGACCCGGCCCCGCCCAGGCCCCGCCCAGGAAAACGAACCGTTCATGCCGCAAGCCGTCGCCGGCCCCGAGATCGAGCGCCTGATCCAGCTGCTCGCGCGGATGCCGGGCCTAGGGCCCCGCTCCGCCCGGCGGGCGGCCCTGCAGCTCATCAAGAAGCGGGACACGCTGCTCGCGCCGCTGGCCGACGCGATGCGGGTCGCGGTCGAGCGCATCGTCGTCTGCCGCGAATGCGGAAACGTCGACACCTGCGATCCGTGCACGATCTGCAGCGACCCGTCGCGCGACCCGACGCTGCTGGTCGTGGTCGAGGACGTGTCCGATCTCTGGGCGCTGGAACGCTCGGGCGCGGTGCAGGCGCGCTACCACGTGCTCGGCGGCGTGCTCTCGGCCCTCGACGGGGTCCGGCCCGAGCACCTCAACATCGCCAGCCTCGTGGAGCGGGCGGCCCGGCCGGAGGTGAAGGAGATCATCATCGCGCTGAACGCCACGGTCGACGGGCAGACCACGGCCCACTACGTCACCGATGCGATCAAGGACCTCGGCCTGACGGTGACGCGGCTCGCCCACGGCGTGCCGGTCGGCGGCGAGCTCGACTATCTCGACGAGGGCACGCTGACGGCGGCGATCCGCAGCCGCACGGCGTTCTAGGACCTGCCGCGGCGGCGGCGGCGCGGGCATTTGACCGCCCTCCCCCCGCATCCTATTCCGGCGACACGCCCGCCCCGCCACCTGCCCCGTCACCCGGTCGAGCCATGACGATCCGTCCCCTCGTGATCCTGCCCGATGCGCGCCTGCGCCTGCCGTCGGAGCCGGTCGGCCCCGTGACGAAGGAGATCCGCACCCTCGCCGACGACATGCTCGAGACGATGTACGACGCGCCCGGCGTCGGCCTCGCGGCGATCCAGATCGGCGTGACGAAGCGGATGGTGACCATCGACACCTCCAAGGAGGAGGGCGTGCGCAACCCGCAGATCTTCCTCGATCCCGAGATCGTCTGGGCCTCCGAGGAGACGCGGGTCTACGACGAGGGCTGCCTCTCGATCCCCGAGGTCTACGGCGAGGTCACGCGGCCGGACAAGGTGCGGGTGCGGTTCCGGGACCTCGACGGGGCGATGCAGGAGATCGAGGCGTCCGGCCTGCTCGCCACCTGCATCCAGCACGAGATCGACCACCTCAACGGCGTGCTGTTCATCGATCACCTGTCGAAGCTCAAGCGCGACCGGATCGTGAAGAAGTTCACCAAGGCGGCCAAGCGCGACGCGGCCTGATCGGACACCGAACATGCGCGTCGTCTTCATGGGCACCCCGGATTTCGCGGTGCCGACGCTCGCGCGTCTTTCCGAGGACGGCCACGCCATCGCGGCGGTCTACACCCGCGCGCCGGCGAAGGCCGGGCGCGGCATGGCGCTGCGCCCCTCCCCCGTCCATGCGCTCGCGGACCGGCTTGGCCTGCCGGTCCTGACCCCGTCGACCCTTAAGGACGCCGAGGCCGCCGAGACCTTCGCGCGCCACCGGGCCGACGTCGCCGTTGCCGTCGCCTACGGCATGCTTCTGCCGCAGGCGATCCTCGACGCGCCGCGCCACGGCTGCCTCAACCTGCACGGCTCGCTGCTGCCGCGCTGGCGCGGGGCGGCGCCGATCCACCGCGCGGTGATGGCGGGCGACGGGATGAGCGGCGTCGGCGTGATGCGGATGGAAGCCGGCCTCGACACCGGGCCGGTGGCGCTGGAAGCCTGCATCCCGATCCGCCCCGGCATGACCACGGGCGACCTGCACGACGCGCTGATGCCGGCGGGCGCCGACCTGATGGCGCAAGCTCTGCAGGAGCTCGACGCCGGCACTCTGACCTTCCGGCCGCAGGCTGAGGACGGCGTGCTCTACGCCAGGAAGATCACCAACGACGAGGCGCGGATCGACTGGGCCCGGGATGCCGACGCGGTCGCGGCGCAGATCAACGGGTTGAGCCCGTTCCCGGGCGCCTATTTCGAGGTGGACCTCGGGAAGGGCGCCGAGCGGGTGAAGGTGCTCCGGGCTCTGCCCGCCACCGGATCGGGCGTCGCCGGAACGCTCCTCGACGCCGACGCCACGGTCGCCTGCGGCTCGGGCGCCGTGCGGATCCTGGAGGTCCGACGCGCCGGAAAGAGCGGCAGCGCCAGCGGCGCGGAGTTCCTGCGCGGGGCGCGGGTGATTGCCGGCGCGCGTTTCGAATGAGGGAAATCGACAACCGCCCGTTCCCTCCCCCCTCTGCGGGGGAAGGTACCCTGCGCCGCAGGGGGGGAGGGAAAGGCGCGTCCTCCGCTCACCCGCAGAGCCCACCCTGATGCCGCGTTACAAGCTCGTCATCGAGTACGACGGCGCGCCCTTCCGTGGTTGGCAGCGACAGGCCGACGCGCCGAGCGTGCAGGGCGCGATCGAGACGGCGGTGACGCGGTTCTCGGGCGAGACGCAGGGGCTGACCTGCGCCGGGCGCACCGATTCCGGCGTGCATGCGACGCATCAGGTCGCCCATCTCGATCTCGCCAAGGCGTGGCGGATGGACGTGGTGCGCGACGCGCTGAACGCGCATCTACGCCGGGTGCCGGTCTCGATCCTCTCGGCGGAGATCGTCCCCCCCGACTTCAACGCGCGGCATTGGGCGATCCGGCGGCACTATCGCTACCGCATCCTCGACCGGCGCAGCCCGCCGACCTTCACCGGCGGCCAAGTATGGCACGTGCCTTGGGCGCTCGATGCAGCGGCGATGCACGCGGCCGGGCAGAGCCTGCTCGGCCTGCACGACTTCACCGCCTTCCGCGCCGCCGAGTGCCAGGCCAACAGCCCGGTGCGCACCCTCGACCGCCTCGACGTCGCCCGCCGTAAGATGGGATCGATGGAGGAGATCGTGGTCGAGACCCACGCCCGCTCCTTCCTGCACCATCAGGTCCGCAGCATGGTCGGCACGCTGATGCTCGCCGGAAGCGGACGCCTCGATGCGGCCGGCGTCGCCGACATCCTGGCCTCGCGCGACCGCAGCCGCTGCGGCCCGATGGCGCCCGCCTGCGGGCTGTGCTTCGTCGGCGTGGATTATCCCGCCGAGGGCCCACCCGTCTGGCCCGACGCCGGAAAGTAGGCGTCGAGCATCCGGCCGTAGATCGCCGTCAGGCGGTCGAGGTCGGCGACCGGCACGCACTCGTCGACCTGATGCATGGTCTCGCCGACGAGGCCGAACTCGATGACCGGGCAGAAATCCTTGATGAAGCGCGCGTCCGAGGTGCCACCGGTGGTCGAGAGCTTCGGACGCAGCCCGGTCTCGGCCTCGATCGCGTCGGAGACGAGCGCGACGAAGGCGTCGGGCTGGGTCAGGAAGGCCGGAGAGTTCGAGGGCGCGAGGTCGAGGGCGTAGCGGACCGTGCCGCCGGCGGCCGCGTCGAGGCGGCGGCGGATCTCGGCGGCGAGCGTCTGCGCGTCCCATCCCTCGTTGAAGCGGATGTTGAACACCGCCCGCGCGTCGGCCGGGATGACGTTGGTCGCGGGGTTGCCGACGTCGATCGTCGTGAACTCGAGGTTCGAGGCGTCGAAATGCGCGGTGCCGCCGTCGAGCGGGTCCGCGGCCAGCGCCGAGGCGAGGCGCAGCATGCCCGGGATCGGGTTCTCGGCCCGGTGCGGGTAGGCGACGTGGCCCTGCCGCCCGTGGACGGTGAGCTTGCCGGTGAGCGAGCCGCGCCGCCCGATCTTGATCATCTCGCCTAGGGTGCTCGGGTTCGTCGGCTCGCCGAGCAGGCAATGGTCGAAGCGCTCGCCCCGGGCCTTCGCCCAGTCGAGCAGCTTGACGGTCCCGTTGACCGCCGGTCCCTCCTCGTCGCCGGTGATCAGGAAGGCGATCGAGCCGGGAAGACCCGGGCCGCGCGCCTGCAGGAACCGGAGCGTGGCGGCGAGCATGCAGGCGATGCCGCCCTTCATGTCCACGGCGCCGCGCCCGTAGAGAACGTCGTCGGCGACCGCGCCCGCGAACGGGCCGCTTCGCCACGCGGCGGCGTCTCCCGGCGGCACCACGTCGGTATGGCCGGCAAACAGCAGGCAGGGCGCGCCGGTGCCGATCCGGGCATAGAGGTTCTCGACGTCCGGCGTGCCGGACTCGGAAAAGACCGGCCGCGAGACGGCAAACCCGGCCGCGGTGAGGATCCGGTCGAGCAGCGCAAGCGCCCCGCCCTCCTCCGGGGTCACCGAGGGGCAGCGCAGCAGCGCCTGCGCCAGGTCGAGCGGGCTCGCCTCGGCGCTCACGCCGACACCTCAACGATCACCGAGGCCTCGCCCGCGGAGCTACCGTGACGGTGTGGATCCGTCGGCGCGATGGCGGAGGACGGCGGCTGCATCTTCAACCCTTCTTGAGAAACCGAGCTTACGACAACCCGGAGCAGGAACAGGCACCGCACCGCAAGGGCCGCGGCAGGATAGGAGCATCGCGGCATGGTTGCGAAGGCGTGGTCCGAGCTCGCCGCTTCCCGCAACCATCTCAGCCTGATGGAGCCTCCGCCGGAGAAGCGATCGGGCGGGGGCCGCCACACGGTGATGATCCCGGCGACGATCACCTGTCCCGACGGGACGACCCATGCCTGCGTGATCCGCGACATGTCGGTCGCGGGCGCGAAGCTCGCGATCTCGCGCCGCCATCGCCTGCCGCTGGGCTTCGCCCTCACCGTGCCCGGGTACGACCATGCCTATCCGGTCGCGCGCAAGTGGCAGCGCGGAGACTTCGCCGGCGTGGTGCTGACGCTTCCGAAGCCCGACGGCGAGCCGCATCCGGAATGATGCGCGGCTGCGCGAGGCGACCGCCGCCTCGCGCTCCGAGACCCACGCGCGGCGGCTACTTCAGCACCGCCACCTGTGCATCGCCGAGGCGACGCGTGACGCTGACGGTGACGTCGCCGCCGTGGCGTTGGAACCGCAGGTCGACCCGCGAATCGCCCAGGCGCACGTTGTAGAGCGAGACCCCGTCGAGGAACGCCGGCAGGATCGGGTTGCGCAGGCGGACGCGGTTGCGCGCGTGATCGAGCTCCAGCCCGAGGCAGGCCGAGAGGAAGGCGAACGGCGCCGCCGCGGCCCAGGCCTGCGGGCTGCACGCCACCGGGTAGGAGACCGGCCCGCGCTGGCGCCGGCGCATGAAGCCGCAGAACAGCTCCGGCAACCGCTTCTGGTCCTGGTACAAGGCGGTCTCGAACATGCCCTGGAAGATGCGCGCGGCCTCGTGCTTCAGGTCGTAGCGGGCGAGCCCCATCGCGATGATCGCGTTGTCGTGCGGCCAGATCGAGCCGTTGTGGTACGACATCGGGTTGTAGCGCGCCTCGCCGCGGGCGATCGTGCGCACGCCCCAGCCGTTGAAGCCGTCCTTCGACAGCAGCGTCGCCGCCACCTGCGCCGCCCGCTCGGGCTTGGCGATGCCGGTGAACAGGGCGTGGCCCGCATTGGACGAGCGCACGGCGCATTGGCGCTTCTCGCCGTCGAGCGCCAGCGCGTAGGTGCCGATCTCGGCGTTCCAGAACGCGGCGTCGAACTTTTCGCGCAGGTCGTTCGCCTCGAGCGTTAGGCTCTCGGCCATGGCGTCGTGACCGAGCATCGCAGCGAGCTTGGCCATGCCGTTCTTGGCGGCGTAGACGTAGCCCTGGACCTCGCACAGCGCGATCGGGCCCTTGGCCAGATGCCCGTCGGTGTGGAAGATCGAATCGTGGCTGTCCTTCCAGCCCTGGTTCTCCAGCCCCTTGTCGGTGTCGCGGGCGTACTCGACGAAGCCGTCGCCGTCGCGGTCGCCGTACTCGTTCATCCAGGCCAGCGCGAGCTCGAGCGCGGGCCAGATCCGGGTGATGGTCTCGCGGTCGCCGGTGACGGCGTAATAGTCCCAGGCCAACATCACGAAGAGCGGCGTGCCGTCGATGGTGCCGTAATAGTGCCGGAACGGCACCTCGCCGAGCATCGCCATCTCGCCGCGGCGGGTCTCGTGCAGCACCTTGCCCGGCTGCGCGTCGGCGGCCGGATCGACGGTCTTGGCCTGCGTCACCGCGAGGTAGCGCAGCACGCCCTTGGCGAACTTCGGATCGATCCACAGCGCCATCATCGCGGTGATGATGCCGTCGCGCCCGAACACCGTGGAGTACCAGGGGATGCCGGCGAACGGGTAGATGCCCTCGGGCGTCCGGCTCGCCAGCATGTAGAGGTCGGCGGTGGCGCGGCAGGCGGCCTCGTTGAATTGGTCGTTCGACGAGATGATCGTGGTGATGCCGGCGGTCAGCTCGCGCAGGTCGCGCCGCGCGTCGCGGTAGGCGCGGGCGAAGACCATGCCTTCGTCGAGGCCCTTCGGCGGCCGCACCGCGGTGCTGCCCGAGGCGAGCGAGAGCGCGGCGGCGGCATCCTCGCCGGTCTTCTCGGCGGACGGCGCGCTGGTGAAGGCGCGATGCGCCTCGCACACCACGCGGACGAACAGCGAGGCACGGCCCTCGGGCGCCAGAGTCACCTCGAAGACGGCACGGCCGGGCTCGAGCAGCTTCGGCTTGGGCCCGAAATGCAGCGCGGTGGTGCGCACGATCTCGTCGAGGCCGACGTAGCGGAACTGCACCTCCTGGTCGCTCGCGACCTGCACTGCGCGCTTGCCGCGGCTGGTGCGCGCCGTGCCGCGGACCTCGAACAGGTCGCGGTAATCGGCATCGAACGTCACTTCGATGCGCAGGGTGCGCTGGCGGGAATCGTAGGAGCGCAGGCCGATCCGGTCGTAGCAGGCGCCGCGGAACAGGAATTTCGTGCGCTCGATCGCGATGATCTCGCGCGCCAGCGTAATCTCGTCGCCGCCGTCGAGGCGGATGTCGGGGGTCGTCATGTCGACCGAGAGTGCGCCGTTGTCGTCCTGCATCACCGAGGACAGCATCAGCGGGCGCTGGCCCTCGATGGTGAAGTGCAGGCGCGACAGGTAGCGCGTATCCTGAAAGTACAGGCCTTCCGGGCCGGGCTGCACGCCGATGTCGCCGAACGAATCCAGCACGGCGAAGGCCTCGCCGAACTTGAGCGAGCGCAGCGGCCGGTCCACCAGCGAGGTCTGCGCCTCGATGTGGTACTGCGGAAGCACCTCGTCGGCATCCTGGAAGCCGCGCGGAATCTTCTGCTGCGCCTCGCTGCCGGGCTGCGCCTTTGCCGTCATCGTGTCCGCCATGCGTGACCTGCTCCGCGCATCCTGGAATGCGAATCGAAAGGGCCGCCGGATCGCGCCTTTGCGATACGGCGGCCCTGGTGACCGTCTGATTGAGCCGTTTGTACGACGGGGCGAGGACGGAGAAAACCCTGCCCGCGCCGCTTCGACGGCCCTTGGGCGGCCCTTGCAAGCCGAGTGCCGGATGCGGCGGCGGGCGAGGCCCGCCGCGACCGGATCAGGCCGGCATCGCGGCGATCGAGATCGCCGGGCGGGCCGAGCCGTTCATCTCGCCGTAATGCGGGGCGAAGGCGGAGGCGGTCGGCAGGGCGATCACCGAATCGCGGGCGGCGAGCAGTTCCTCGTAGGCGGCGACGTACTTCTTGACCATGCACTCGGCGGTGAACGCGGTCTCGAAGTGGCGGCGGACGCCGGCGCGGCTCATGGTCTTGACCTTGGCCACCGCGGCGACCGCGTCGTCCATGGTCTCGCACAGCACGCCGCTGACGCCGTCGGCGATCACCTCCGGCACGGAGCCGTTGCGGAAGGCGATCACCGGGGTACCGGCCGACATCGCCTCGATCATCACCAGGCCGAAGGGCTCCGGCCAGTCGATCGGGAAGGCGAGCGCCAGGGCGTTGCCGAGGAATTCCTTCTTCTGCTCCTCGTTGATCTCGCCGATATACTCGATCAGCGGGTGGTGGATCATCGGCTCGATGACCTCGTCCCAGTAATCCTGATCGGCCTTGTCGACCTTGGCGGCGATCTTCAGCGGCGTGCCGGAGCGGATCGCCATCTCGATGGCGCGGTCCGGGCGCTTCTCCGGCGAGATGCGGCCGAGAAAGGCGAGGTAGCCGCCCTTGGCCTCGGGGGAATACGGGCAGTTCTGGGCCGGCAGGCCGTGATGGATCGTCGACAGCCAGTTGACGTTCGGCGGCATCGGCTCGCGCTGGTTGTCGGAGATCGACACCAGCGGCATCCCGGTGAAGGTCTTGTAGACGGGCATGAAGTCCGGCACGTCGAGGCGACCGTGCATCGTGGTGATGCACTTGTGGTTCAGATCCTCGAACATGGGATACTGAAGCAGATCGATGTGAAAATGCAGGATGTCGAACTCGTGCGCCCGACGATGAACCTGGTGCAGCATCGCGAGATGGCTCGCGGTATGATCGCGATAGCCCAGAAGACGCAGACCTTCGGGCGTGCAGGCCGCGAGCTTGGCGGACGTCTCGGAATCGCCGCTCGCGAACAAGGTGACGTCGTGGCCCTGGCGGACCAGTTCTTCGGTGATCCAGCTGACGACGCGCTCTGTGCCGCCGTAGAACTTGGGCGGTACGGCTTCCGAGAGCGGGGCGATCTGGGCAATGCGCACGAAAGGTCTCCTGAGTAGCCTGCGTTTCGGGGATCTAACCCGACCCGGGCTGAGTGGGACATGAACGAAACCCACGGCCAAGGTTATGGTTCCTTGTGCGGTGCAAAGGCAGCGCTTCGTCGTCTCCACCGGGACTTGTCCCCGGTATCCTCGACGACCGGTCGGCCCGCGATGCCCGATCGAGCCGTGAGCCCCGTGGACCGGGACGCCGGCGGACATGGCGATCCGCGGCGCGCACAAGAATCGAAACCGTAACGAGCAGCTTTGAAGTATTACAAATCGATGTTGTGGCCTTTCGGCGACGCCTCCGGAAGGATCATATCCGTCGACCGCTTTCCGCGTTGAGATCATTGCAAGCACCGCACGCCATCGCTCAAGGATTGCGCGGAGCCGATCGGCTTCGAATATCCGAGCGCGAGCGAAAACCATGGTCGGTGATGGTGGAGATGCGAGACGGCCCCGTCATGAAACCATCGGTTGCTTTCTCGCCGCGGTGGCCGGCCTGCTGGCGGGTGTCGCATCCCCGGTCCCAGCACTGGCCGGCCCGGCCACGGACGAGGTCGTCCTGTCCGAGCTGAGCGTGACCGGCACGGGCGGCGAGCGGGCGGGCGGACCGGTGGTCGGCTATCGCGCCACGCGCTCGGCGACGGCCACGCGCACCGACACGCCGCTGGCCGATACGCCGCAATCCGTCCAGGTGGTGCCGCGCGACGTGTTGGTGGATCAGCAGGACGTTCGGCTCGGCGACGCGCTGCAGAACGTCAGCAACGTGCAGCCGGGCGGCACCCTGCAGGGCCGCAGCGAGACCTTCATCATCCGCGGCTTCGCCACGCAGACCTACGCCATCGACGGCATCCTGCTGAACCAGGCGAGCAACTTCTACACCGTCCAGCGCGACCTCGCCGACGTGGAGCGCATCGAGGTGCTGAAGGGACCGGCCTCGGTGCTGTACGGCCGCGGCGAGCCCGGCGGCCTGATCAACATCGTCACCCGGCAGCCGACGCTCGTCCCGTCCGGCGACCTCAGCATCCAGGGCGGCAGCTTCGGCTTCCGGCGCGTGCAGGGCTCGGTGTCGAGCGCCATCCCGGGCGTCGAGGGCCTGGCGGCCCGCATCAGCTTCGCGGGACAGTCCGACCCGACCTTCCGCAACTACGGCGATCGCGACAATGCCCGCACCTTCGTGGTGCCGGCCTTCGCCTGGAACCCGTCTCCCGACACCCGCGTGTCGTTCCTCGGCGAGTTCACCCGCACCGACACCCAGTACGACGAGGGACTGATCGCCCGGAACGGACGCGCCCCCCTCGACGACATCGGCCGCTACTACGGCGAGCCCTTCAGCCGCTACAACGCCACGGCGAATTTCGGCGTGCTCCGCATCGAGCACGACGTGAACGAGTCCATCACCCTACGCGAGGTCTTCAGCGCCCAGGGCGGCGCCTTCGATCTCGTCGCGACCCGTGCGACGGGCCTGACCGACAACAACAGGACCGTGTCACGGCGCGAGACCGCGGTCCGCTCGGCCTATGCCTCGATCGACAGCCAGACCGAGATGGTCGCGAAGTTCGACCTGTTCGAGCTGCGCAACACCGTGCTGGTCGGGTTCGAGTACACCGACGGCTTTCGCCATTCCTACACGACGCAGAGCACCGGCTATCCGTCGATCAGCTTCCTCACGCCGAGCTTCGGCTCGGCCATCGTCGGCACGGCGCTGCAGGGCGACCTCCGCCAGAGAAGCGAGCTCTACGGCCTCTACCTCCAGGATCAGGTCGACCTCGGCTACGGCCTGCAGGTGCTGATCGGGGTCCGCTACGACACCGGAACGCAGTTCTACTTCAACCGGACGCCGACCTCGCGCACGATCCCACCGGACCTGGCGTTGTCCGGGACCTCGCCGCGAGTCGGCCTCGTCTACCGGCCGTTCGATCCGCTGACGCTCTATGCGAGCTACACGACGTCGTTCAAGCCGCAGACCGCCAACGTCCTCAACGTCTCGAACCCGACGCCCGAGACCGGGGACCAGGTCGAGGTCGGAAGCCGCCTCGACCTCACGCCGGACCTGACCCTGAGCGCGGCCGCCTTCCGCATCACCCGCCAGAACGTGGCCGCCGCCGACCCCGTCAACACCGGCTTCTCGGTGATCACCGGCGAGCAGCGCTCGCAGGGCGTCGAGGCGGATCTGGCTGGCCAGATCCTGCCGGGCTGGAAGGTCATTGGCAGCGTCGGCTACCTCGATGCGCGGATCACCAAGGATGACGTCTACGTCGTCGGGAACCGCCTGATCGGCGTGCCGAGCTTCAGCACCAGCCTGTGGTCGACCTACCAGTTCCAGGAGGGCCCGTTGCGCGGCTGGACCGTCGGCGGCGGCATCACCTATGTCGGGCGGCGCACCGGCGACCTGAACAACAGCTACTCCGTCGGCGGCTATGCGCGCCTCGACGCGGCCGTGTTCTACGATCTCGACGAGCACGCCCGCTTCTCGCTGAATGCCCGCAACCTCACCGACCGGCGCTACATCGAGCAGCCGTTCAACCCGTTCAACAACGCCCCGGGCGCGCCGCTCTCGGTGCTCGCCACGATCACGGCCAAGCTGTGAGCCGAGCCCCGGACGCGTCGCTCGGGACGGCGGGGCCGATCAGGCATCCGCGAAGGCATTGAAGCGGCGCGCGGTTTCTGCCATAAGCCGCTCCGCGTGGAACCGCCCGGCCGGTTAGGGCTGCCGTGGCGGTTCATGCTGCTCCACCAGAAGCATCCATCGAGCGCACCCCTCCGGCCATCGTCGGACGGCTGGGGTTTCGCGCAGCGGAGAGCCAAATGCCCAAGCTGAAGACCAAATCGGGCGCCAAGAAGCGCTTCAAGATCACCGGGACCGGCAAGGTCATGTACGCCCAGGCCGGCAAGCGCCACGGGATGATCAAGCGGACGACGAAGCAGATCCGCAACCTGCGCGGCACCACCACCCTGTTCGAGGGCGATGCCGCCAACGTGAAGAAGTACTTCCTGCCCAACAGCCGGTAAGCCCTTCACGACCGCCGAGACTGCTTTTTTCGATCCAGGAGATACACCATGGCCCGCGTCAAACGCGGCGTGACCAGTCACGCCAAGCACAAGAAAGTCCTCAAGGCCGCCCGTGGCTATTACGGCCGGCGCAAGAACACGATCCGCATCGCCAAGCAGGCGGTCGAGAAGGGCATGCAGTATGCCTACCGCGACCGCAAGAACAAGAAGCGCACGTTCCGCGCCCTCTGGATCCAGCGCCTGAACGCTGCCGTCCGCGAGCACGGCCTGACCTATTCGCGCTTCATCGACGGCTTGGCGAAGTCCGGCATCGCGGTCGACCGCAAGGCGTTGTCCGACCTCGCGATCCACGAGCCGGCGAGCTTCGCCGTCGTGGTCGAGAAGGCCAAGGCCGCCCTGCCCGCTCAGTCCGCCAAGGCCGCCTGAGCCTCATCCGAGCGACGAACCGGCGAAAGGCGCGGGGCTCCCTCGGGGAGCGCCGCGCCTTCGTCATGTTCGCACACCCTGTGACCACGAGCCTGCGCGCCGACGGCGCCGGGCGGTGAACCGCACGCGATGGGACAGCGATGACCGATCTCGACACCCTCGAACGCGACCTGCTCGCCCAGGTCGCGGCCGCCACCGACGAGGCGTCGCTCGAGGCCCTGCGCGTCGCGGCGCTCGGCAAGAAGGGCAGCGTCTCCGAGTTGCTGAAGACGCTGGGCGCGATGAGCCCGGAGGAGCGCAAGCAGCGCGGCCCGCTCATCAACGGCCTGCGCGACCGGGTGCAGGGCGCGATCGCCCAGCGCCGCGACGCGCTCGCCGAGGCGGCCCTCGAAGCGCGGCTCGCGGCCGAGCGCATCGACGTGACCCTGCCGCTGCGCGAGGCGCCCGAGTCCCGCGGCCGCATCCACCCGATCAGCCAGGTCATCGACGAGATCACCGCGATCTTCGCCGACATGGGGTTCTCGGTCGCCGAAGGCCCGGACATCGAGACCGACGAGCTGAACTTCACCGCGCTGAACTTCCCGCCCGGGCATCCGGCGCGGGAGATGCACGACACCTTCTTCCTGGCGCCCGACGCCGAGGGCAAGCGCAAGGTGCTGCGCACGCACACCTCGCCGGTCCAGATCCGCACCATGAGGTCGCAGACGCCGCCGATCCGGGTGATCATCCCGGGCCGGACCTACCGGCACGATTCCGACCAGACCCACACGCCGATGTTCCATCAGGTCGAGGGGCTGGTGATCGACAAGGCGGCCAACATCGCCAACCTGAAATGGGTGCTCGAGGCGTTCTGCAAGGCGTTCTTCGAGGTCGACGCCGTCAAGATGCGCTTCCGACCCTCGTTCTTCCCCTTCACCGAGCCCTCGGCGGAGGTCGATATCCAGTGCTCGCGCAAGGGCGGCGAGATCCGCTTCGGCGAGGGCACCGACTGGCTCGAGATCCTCGGCTGCGGCATGGTGCACCCGAACGTGCTGCGGAATTGCGGCCTCGACCCGAGCGAGGTCCAGGGCTTCGCCTTCGGCGTCGGCATCGACCGCATCGCCATGCTCAAGTACGGCATGCCGGACCTGCGGCCGTTCTTCGAGGCCGACCTGCGCTGGATCGAGCATTACGGCTTCCGCTTGCTCGACGTGCCGAGTCTGATCGGCGGCCTGACGGGGTAGAAAGGGTGAGCGCCATGACGGAACGCGAAGTGGAAAACGTTGTCTCTTCGGTGCTCGAACACCGCTTTCCCGGTGGGCAATACAAGGCAGCGGAGGTTCGATTCGATACGGATTTCGATGGCGCCCCGATCATCCGCGTGACGGCTCGGTACAGCACGCGACCGGCCAGTCGCGCCGAACTCGTGCGAACGGTGCACGCGATCCGGGATGCCCTCATCGCCCGCGGCGACGATCGTTTCGTGTTCCTGAGCAACGACATCGCCGACGAGCGGCAAGTTCACGCGGACGTAGACTGACGCCATGTCCACGATGGTCGCACGCCTGCTACGATTGGCCGAGGATATCGTCGACGCCCACCCGGACAGTTCGAGCGTGAAGCGGCGCGCCGTCAGCACGGCCTATTACGCTGCATTCCACGCCCTCGCCCGCCTGTGTGCCGACACCCTTCTCGGCGATTCCGATCGCGCGTCGAGCGAATACGAGAAAGTCTACCGCGCGCTCGATCACGGTTCGCTTCGCACGGCCTTCCAGCCCAAAGGCAGCCCGCTCGCGACGAATGTCTCGCTCAAACGGATCGGCGACCTGATCGTGCCGTTGCAGGGGGCACGCATGCTCGCCGATTACGCACCACCCCGCCTCGGCTTCTACCAGGAAAATGCAGCTCGCGATCACTTGGAGCAGGCCCGCGAGCTGGTCGGCCTCCTCGAAGCCTTGAGCGCATCCGAAAGGATGAGCTTGGCGATCCACCTGATCTTCAAAGACAGACCGAAATGAAATTCACCCTCTCCTGGCTCAAGGACCACCTCGACACCGAGGCGTCCCTCGACGTGATCGCCGAGACGCTCACCCGCATCGGGCTCGAGGTCGAGGGCATCGAGGACAAGGCGGCGGCGCTGAAGCCCTACGTGGTGGCGAAAATCCTCACCGCCGAGCAGCATCCCAACGCCGACCGGCTCAGGGTCTGCAGCGTCGACGCCGGGGACGGGCAGCCGCTCCAGGTGGTCTGCGGCGCGCCGAACGCGCGCGCCGGCCTGCTCAGCGTGTTCGCGCCGCCGGGCACCTACGTGCCGGGCAAGAACATGACCCTCTCGGTGGGCAACATCCGCGGCGTCGAGAGCCGCGGCATGCTGTGCTCAGGGGCCGAGCTCGGCCTCGGGGACGACCACGACGGCATCCTCGAGCTGCCGGCCGACGCGCCGGTGGGCACGCCCTACGCGCTGTGGGCCGGGCTCGACGATCCGGTGATCGAGATCAACCTGACGCCGAACCGCCCGGACTGCGCCTCGGTCCACGGCATCGCCCGCGACCTCGCCGCCACCGGCATCGGTGCCCTGAAGCCCCTGGCCGAGCCGCCGATCCGCGGCGAAGACCCCTGCCCGGTCGCCGTCGCCCTCGACATTCCCGAGGCGGCGCGCGACCTCGCCCCGCACTTCGCCCTCCGCCGCGTGCGCGGCGTGCGCAACGGGTCCTCGCCGGACTGGATGCAGGCGCGGCTGCGTGCGATCGGCCTTCGCCCGATCAACGCGCTGGTCGACATCACCAACTACATGACCTTCGACCAGGGCCGGCCGCTGCACGTGTTCGACGCCGCCAAGGTGGCCGGCGGCCTGACCGTCCGGCTCGCCCGCGAGGGCGAGACCCTGAAGGGCCTCGATGGGCGCGAGCACGCGCTCGGCGGCGAGATGGTCGTCATCGCCGACGACAACGGCGTCGAATCCATCGCCGGCATCATCGGCGGGGCGGCCTCGGGCTGCGACGCCTCCACCACCGACGTGCTGATCGAATCGGCGCTGTGGAACCCGGCCAACATCGCGCAGACCGGACGGCGGCTCGGCGTGATCACCGATGCGCGCTACCGCTTCGAGCGCGGCGTCGACCCGGCCTCGACGCTGCCCGGGCTCGACCGCGCGACGCAGCTCGTCCTCGACCTCTGCGGCGGGATCCCGTCCGAGGCGACGATCGCCGGCGCGATGCCCGAGACCGACCGCGTCGTCGACTTCCCCTGGACCGAAGTGCGGCGTCTGGCCGGGATCGAGCTGTCCCGCGCCGAGATGACCGTCACGTTGGAGGCGCTCGGCTTCCAGGTCTCCGGCACCGGCGACCGGGCGAAGGTGCTGCCGCCGTCGTGGCGGCCCGACATCGAGGGCGAGGCCGACCTCGTCGAGGAGATCATCCGCATCGCGGGCCTCGACCGGATCGAGTCGAAGCCGCTGGCGCCGCTGGCCGGCCTCGCGCGCCCGACGCTGACGCTGATCCAGAAGCGCACCCGCCGCGCCAAGCGCGCGCTGGCGAGCCGCGGCCTGATGGAAGCGGTGACGTGGTCGTTCATCCCGCACGACGACGCGGTGCTGTTCGGCGGCGGCGGCGCCGACCTGGTGCTGGCCAACCCGATCGCCTCGGAACTCTCCGACATGCGGCCGAGCCTGGTGCCGGGCCTGCTGCGCGCGGCGCAGCGCAACGCCGACCGCGGCTATCCCGATGCCGCCCTGTTCGAGGTCGGGCAGTGCTTCGCCGACGACACGCCGGAGGGACAGACCATCCGCGCCGCGGCCGTGCGCCGGGGAACGGCCAACCTCGCGGGCGGCGGGCGCCACTGGGACGGCACCGCGCCGACCGTGGACGCCTTCCAGGTCAAGGCCGACGCGATGGCGATGCTGGCCGCCCTCGGCGTTCCGACGGGCGGGCTCCAGGTCGTGGCGGGCGGCCCGGACTGGCTGCATCCCGGCCGCTCGGGCACGCTCCAGTTCGGCCCGAAGAACCCGGTCGGCTTCTTCGGCGAGGTGCATCCGCGGGTGATGAAGGCGCTGGATCTCAAGGGCACCCTGGTGGCGTTCGAGATCGTCCTCGACGCGATCCCGGCCCCGAAGCTGAAGCCGACCAAGACCAAGGGCGCGGCGACGCTCTCAGACTTCCAGCCGCTGTCGCGCGACTTCGCCTTCGTCGTCGGCCGCGACGTCGCCGCCGGCGAGATCGTCAAGGCGGCGGCCGGCGCCGAGCGCAAGCTCGTCACCGGCGTCGAGGTGTTCGACGTCTACGAGGGCACCGGCATCCCGGACGGCTCGAAATCGGTGGCGATCGCGGTGCGGCTGCAGCCGCTGGAGCGGACGCTGACCGATGCGGAGATCGAGGCGGTGAGCGCCCGGATCGTCGCCGAGGTCGGCCGCAAGACCGGCGCGACGTTGCGCGGCTGAACCCCGCGCCCCGACGACCATACCGGCGCGCGACCTGCACGCGACGCGATCGGCACGCAACGAGGGCGACCCGACCATGACCGACGCCGAAGCGCTCAGCCAGGCACTGTCCCTTGCCGAGACCCTGCCCGAGCCGCTGCTGCGTCGCGCCCTGGCCGAGCCGGATCTCGTCGCGGACGAGACCCTTCGCCTCCTCGCGGGGGCGGCCGAGGGCGCCGAGCTGACGCCGGAGCAGGAGAACCTGCTGTTCTGGGGGCTGCACGTGCTCGCCCATGCCCGCGATCCGCGGCTGCTCGCCCCGCTCCTGCGCTTCCTGCGCCAGGACGAGGAGAGCGTGGACGCGGTGCTCGGCGACGCCGTCACCACGACGCTCGCCCGCATGATCGCGAGCCTGTTCGACGGGCGGACCGACGGGATCTTCGCGCTGATCCTCGACAGCACGGTCGACGATGCGGTGCGCCAGGCGCTGCTGTCCGCCTGCGTCTTCCTGGCGATCGAGGGTCGGATTCCGCGCCAGACCCTGCGCGACCTGCTGGTCCGCTTCGACGACGCGAAGGCCGCCGTCGAGGAGGCGGTCGGCTGGATCGCCTGGGAGGAGGCGATCGCCTATCTCGGCCTGCGCGAGCTCGCCCCGCGGGCCGAGGCGGCCCGGCGCGACAAGCGCATCACCGACGAGTTCAGCGATGCCGCGTGGTTCAAGGAGACCCTGCGCGAGGCCGAGCGCAAGCCCAACGACCGGTCGCGCCTCGACGCGTGGAACCACGGCTACCTCGACGACCCGATCGTTCAGCTCGCGTGGACTAAGGCCGGCTACGGCCTGCCGACGGTCAACCCGTTCAAGGACGTCGGCCGCAACGATCCCTGCCCGTGCGGCAGCGGCAAGAAGTTCAAGAAGTGCTGCCTCGGCAAGGTGAATGCCGAAGCGGAATGGACCCCGCCATCAGGCTTGTGACGGCACCGCGCCGCTGAGCGGGTTCGCCTCGTCCCAGGCGTAGCCCAAGGTCTCGAACCGCATCGCACGGGCATCGACCATCAGCAGCCGCCCGACCAGCGGCTCGCCGAAGCCGGTCACCGCGCGGATCACCTCCATCGCCATCAGCGAGCCCATCACGCCGGCGAGCGCCCCGAGCACGCCGGCTTCCGCGCAGGGCGGCACGGTGCCGGGCGGCGGCGGGTTCGGGAACAGGCAGCGGTAGGTCGGGTTCGGGGCGCCGTCCGGCCCGGTCTCGTGGGCGCGGATCGTCGTCAGCGTGCCGTCGAAACGGCCGAGGGCGGCGGTGACCAAGGGGCGGCGCGCCCGGTAGCAGGCGTCGGATACGGCGTAGCGGGTCGCGAAGTTGTCCGAGCCGTCGGCGACGACGTCGTACGCGGCGGCCAAGGCTTCGGCGGATGCGGCATCGATCCGGATCGGATGGGCGACCACCGTCACGTTCGGGTTGAGGCGGGCGACGGCGTCCGCGGCGCTTTCGACCTTCGGCCGGCCGAGATCCGGTGTGCCGTGGATGATCTGGCGCTGCAGGTTCGAGAGCGAGACCGTGTCGTCGTCGACGATGCCGATCGTGCCGATGCCGGCGGCGGCCAGGTACTGGATCAGCGGGGCGCCGAGCCCGCCGGCACCGATCACGAGCACGCGCGCCGCCTTCAGCCTGCCCTGCCCGGGGCCGCCGATCTCCGGCAGCACGAGGTGGCGGGCGTAGCGTTCGATCTCGTCGGATGTCAGGGCCATGCGCAGCAGATAATCCGCGCGACCGGCCGGTGAAAGCGCGACGGCCCGTGAAAGGCGCATGGTGTCCGATGAACGGCGACGCGCGACCGCATCATGAAAAACGCCGCCTCGCGGAGCGAGACGGCGTTTTGGAATTCCACGGGCCTCGGCGGAGCGATCAGCGCGGCGCCAGGATCATGATCATCTGGCGGCCTTCGAGCATCGGCTCACTTTCCACCTTGGCGATCTCGGCGGTCTCGGTCTTCACCCGCTCGAGCAGGCGCAGGCCGATATCCTGGTGCGCCATCTCGCGGCCGCGGAAGCGCAGGGTCACCTTGACCTTGTCGCCCTCCTCGAAGAAGCGCTGCACCGACTTCATCTTGGTGTCGTAATCGTGCTTGTCGATGCCGGGGCGGAGCTTGATCTCCTTGACCTCGACCGTCTTCTGCCGCTTGCGGGCCTCGTTCTGCTTCTTCTGTTCGTTGAAGCGGAAGCGGCCGTAATCGAGCAGCTTGCAGACGGGAGGAACGGAGTTCGGTGCGATCTCGACGAGGTCGAGGCCGGCCTCTTCGGCCAGGGCCAGAGCATCGAAGAAGGCGACGACGCCCCGGTTCTGGCCGGTGTCGTCGATGAGCTGCACTTCGCGCACGCCGCGGATATCCCGGTTGGCGCGAGGCCCGTCCTTCTGCGGGGCCGGCATGGCTCTCATGGGTCTACGAATGGCGGTGTTCTCCTGATGCAACGACGAAACGGCGGCCCCTGGCATCCCGTTCCAGGCTGCCCAGACCACCGATCGCTCCGGCCTATCCCGGACAGCTTACCTTGGCCGAACCGTGCGGCAAGTCAACACATGCCGCCGTCTCGACGCAAAACGATACCGGCTCCCGCAATGCGAAAACCTTTTCCCCGATGTGAAGCTTGCAGGCCAAAAGAACAAGCCCCCATCGCGACGCGGGGTCAGGCGGGCTCCGATCGGCCGAGCAGCTTGGCGTAGATCGCCAGCGTGTCGCCGACCATACGCTCCAGGGAGAAGTTCGCCTCCACATGGGCGCGCTCGCGGCGGGCCAGCGCGTCGCGCGCGCTGGCGCCGAGCGACAGCGCCTCCCCGAGTGCCGCCGCGAGCGCCGCCGCATCGCCGGCGGGAACGCGCCAGCCGGTGCGCTGGCCGGCCGACACTTCGGGCGGGCTCAAAACGGTTTCGGGGACCGCGCCGAGGTCGGACACCACCACCGGCGTGCCGAGCGCCTGGGCCTCGACGGCGGAACGGCCGAACGCCTCCGGCTCGACGGAGGGCACCGCGACGACCGAGGCGGCCCGGAAGGCCGCCGGCATGTCGGTGCAATGCCCGACGCGGCGGACGACGCCCTCGAGCCCGCGCGCCACGACCAGCGCGTCGAGCTCGCGCTCGTAGGCGACCCTGCCCTGGGGGTCGCCCGCGAGCACGATGGCGAAATCGGCGACGCCCTGCGCGCGCATCAGCGCCGCCGCCTCGATCAGGATGCGCTGACCCTTCCACGCGGTGAGGCGGGCCGCCAGCAGGACGACGCGCTCGTGCGGGGCGACGCCCCAAACGCGGCGCAACGCCTCGACCCGCGCGGCGCCGACCGCGACGGGAGTGAAGGCGGAGAGGTCGGTTCCGCGGTGGATCACCTGAACCCGGTCGCCCGCCTGCTCGGCATGCAGGCGACGGATCAGGTCGGCGGTGTAGTGCGAGTTGGCGATCACCACGTCGCCGCGTGCCATCACCGAGTTGTACAGCACCTTCACGCCGGTACGGCCGGAATAGCTGCCGTGATAGGTCGTGACGAAGGGCAGCTTCAGCCGTCGCGCGGCGCCGAGCGCGACCCAGGCCGGGGCGCGGGACCGCGCATGGATGATCTGCACGCCCTCGCGCCGGCACAGGCGCGCCAGGCGGCCGACGTTGAGGGCCATCTGAACGGGGTTCTTCGACGCCGCCGGGAACGGCAGGCAGATGCCGCCCTTGGCCTGAAGCTCGCCGACGAGGCGCCCGCCTTCCGTCGCGACCAGCGCACGCGCACCTGCCGCCGCGAGGCCGGCCGCGATGTCGACGGTGGTGCGCTCGGCACCGCCGGCGTCGAGCTCGGGAATGATCTGAAGGACGCAGGCACCGGCCAGCGGCGACGCGTCGCCGGGGAAGCCGACCGACGGACGGGAATCGCCGTTCATCGGCGGCTGCGCGGCGAGAGGGCGCAGGCGGGCCGCGGCCGCAAGGAAGCGTTCATTGTCATAGGATCACGGGTACGCTTTACGGTCTGGTAAACGGCGGCTGAAGACGCGGCGTTCAGGTCGGGAACGCGCGGGCCGGGCGAATCGGGAGAGCGGGATGCGGGACGGGACGACGTTGGAGCACGTCGACGTCGGCGAAGGAGCGGACCGACGCCGGATCGCCGTGCGCGTGCGCGACGGGGCGGGTCCGGCGATCGTCTGGCTCGGAGGCTTCCGCTCGGACATGGGCGCCACCAAGGCGATGGCGGTCGACGCCTGGGCCGCCGCCGAGGGGCGGCGCTTCGTGCGGTTCGATTATTCCGGCCACGGCGAATCCGAGGGCGAGTTCTCGGCCTGCACGATCTCGACCTGGCTCGCCGACGCCGAGGGCGTGCTCGCCGCGCACGCGCCGGAAGCGCCGGTGCTGATCGGATCCTCGATGGGCGGATGGATCGCCTGCCTCGCGGCGCGAAACCTCGCGGCGCGCGGGGCGTCGGCGCCGACCGGCCTCGTGCTGATCGCGCCGGCCCTCGACTTCACCGAGGACCTGATGTGGGATCGGTTCCCGACCGAGGTGCGCCGCACGCTGGAGCAGGATGGCGTCTGGCTGCGCCAGAGCGCCTACGCGCCCGAGCCCGACGCGATCACCATGGCGCTGATCGAGGACGGCCGGCGCAACCGCCTGCTGACCGGCGCCCTCGACCTGCGCTGCCCGGTCCACATCCTCCAGGGGATGAACGATCCGGACGTGCCGCACGCCCACGCCTTCCGCATCCTAGACCGGCTGCCGGCGGCGGGCACGGTCCTCACGCTGATCGCGGACGGCGACCACCGCCTGTCGCGGCCGCAGGATATCGCGCGGCTGCTCTCGGCGGTGGCGGAGATGGCGAGACCGGCTAGTGCAGGCTGACCGGGAAGAGGTCGTGCTCGGCGGCGTTGGCGAGGATCACCTCGCGCGAGTCCGCAAGCAGGATCGGCGCGCCGCTGGCCGACAGGAGCGCGAACAGGTCGAGGCCGGGCGTCAGCTGCGGCGCCTGCGGGAACAGCCGCATCACCTCGTCGGAGCGGATCGAGCGGACGTAGGCGATGTGACCTTCGCCCAGGGCCGCGAGGTCGGCGGCGTTGAATTCGGCCGGATCGAGGTCGGCGGCCGTCAGCGGGGAGGTGTTGAGGTCGGTCATGTCGTGCCCTCCTTTCGAGGCAGAGCAATCGGCCCGGAAACGATCCCGTCTTGATCGAACCGATCCGGCGATCGTGGGCCTGATCCTGATGTGGGGTGCTTTTCCCGCGGATCAATCGCGCTCGAGGATGGCGATGCGGCGCACCACCCGCTCGGGCTCGGGCCGCGCCAGATCGATCGAGAGCAGCCCGTTCGACAGGTCGGCGCCGAGCACCTCCATCCCGTCGGCCAGCAGGAACGCGCGCTGGAACTGCCGCGCCGCGATGCCACGGTGGAGGAACAGCCGCTCCTTGTCGTCGACCTGACGGCCGCGGACGATCAGCTGGTTCTCCTCCAGCATCACGTCGAGCTGGTCGCGCGTGAAGCCGGCCACCGCCAGGGTGATCCGCAGGCGGTCCGGCTCCCGGTCGGTGCGGGCCAGACGCTCGATGTTGTAGGGCGGGTAGCCGTCGTTGGCGGCCTTGGAGACCCGGTCGAGGGCCTGCTCGATCTCGTCGAACCCGAGCAGGAACGGGTGTCCGAACGGAGATGGACGGGTCATCGGCGGCAACACCCCTGTGGAGGCCCCGTGCCCGAATGCCGGTGGGCGCCTCGTCGCGGGGCCCGCTGGCGGCAGCGCCCCTTCCGGCCCAGCGGCCCGGCACGCCAAGATATGGACGAGGCGACCCGGCCCATCAAGGGACGCCGCGCCGCGCCGAAGGCGGGACGCACGGGCAGAAGCGGCAACGGACGGCGGGATCTTTCGGCAACAGACGACGGCCGAGAACAGGGATGTATTCGTAATAGTTTGGAACGGCTCTGATTTTCGGCCGTGCCCTTGATCCTTGCCCTCCACCTCGGATACTTCCGCCCCGCAGGCACAGTGCGGTCCGTTTCAGCGTGACGAGGCGGTGCGGCAGGCACTTTCCGGAGGCCGAATGTCCGCACCGATCCTGTCGAAGCATGCGCCGATGCCGCGGGTGGCGGAGGTCTGCGGCGACGACGCGGAGGTGCTGGCGCTCTCGGTCGCCCGGTTCGTGGCCGGGGGCTACATGACGCGGGACATCGCGTGCTGGGATGCGGCGTTCGACGGTGCGGAGACGCTTCTCGGCGCCGAGGCCGGCGGCCGCTTCGTCTCCGGGATCGTCGGGGTCGTCCGCGCGCTGCGCGCCGAGCGGGCGGATGACGGGTCGTTCATGCCGGCGACCTGCTGCCGGCTGACCGGGCACGAATGCGCGCTGGTCGGCCTGATCGGGCGCGGCCGGCGCAGGCTCTGGACGGAGGTCGAGCGCGGCGCGGCCGCGATCACCGGCCGGCCCGAAGCGCCGCGCCTCGTCGCCGCGCTGCGTGCGGCGGTCGGGCCGATCGACGAGGCCGCGGGGCGTCTCGGGGCCTCGAAGCGCCGGCCGGACGGTGCGGCCCTGCACTGACCGGACGGAGCCGGACCCGACCGGATCCTTTCGGGGCGAACGAGATCGATGCGGCGCAGGGCGCCGGGAGACCGCCGCGGGGCGGAGGATGGAAAGCGAGTCGATGGCTGAACAGATGCTCGGGCGAGGCGTCCCGCTCTACCGGCGCCGGATCGGGCGCCTCGCGCTCGACACGGCGGCCAGTGCCGGCCTGTCGCTCGTGCTGGCGGCCTCGCTCGTCGTGTCGGCGACGGCGCAGGACGCCGGATTTGCCGACAAGGCCGCGCCGATCAAGCTCCAGCTCAACCGGCTCGAGCCCGCCGACGATTCGTGCCGCGCGACCATCGTCGTCGACAACAGCCGTGGGACGGCCCTGAAATCCTACAAGCTCGACCTGTTCGCCTTCGACACCGACGGGATCGCGCAGAAGCGGGTCGCCGCCGAGCTCGGCCCGATCTCCGCCCGCAAGACCACCGTCAAGATCTTCAACTTCCCCGGGATCGCGTGCCCGAAGCTGAGCCGCGTGCTGCTCAGCGACGTGCTCGCCTGCGAGGGCGGGGACGCCACCCGCGAATCCTGCCTGGAGCGCACCGAGACCGAGACCAAGGCGAACGTCCCGTTCGATCGCTGAGCCGACCTCGCCAGCGGCACGCCGGCGAGACCTCGTGAGAACCGACCCGCCCGACGGCCCCGCGCCGCCGGGCGGCCCGCGGCCGTTGCCGCATCCGAATGACACCCGAGGGAACCCGCAATGGATCCGACTTCCGCCCCGATCGACGCCGGTCACGACTTCTCGTTCGTGGGCCTGTTCCTGCAGGCCGACCCGATCGTGAAGGGGGTGATGATCCTGCTGGTGGTCGCCTCCCTCGCCTGCTGGACCGTGGTGTTCGAGAAGATCGTCCGGCTCGCAGCCGCCCGGCGGCAGGCCAAGGCGTTCGATGCGCTGGTGCGCTCGGGCGGCAACCTCGAGACCGGGATGAAGGGCATCGCCGGCCACGTGGTGAAGGCAGCCCTCGACGCCTGGCGGGACCAGGACGCCTCGGAGACCCGCGCCGAGCGGCGCGACCGGATCGAGCGGGCCATGCGCGCCGCGCTGACGCTGGAGGTCAAGCGCCTGCAGAACGGCCTCGCGCTCCTGGCGACCTCCGGCTCGACGGCGCCGTTCGTCGGCCTGTTCGGCACGGTCTGGGGCATCATGAACTCGTTCTCGTCGATCGCCCGCAGCCAGGACACCTCGCTCGCGGTGGTGGCGCCGGGCATCGCCGAGGCGCTGTTCGCCACCGCGATCGGCCTCGTCGTCGCGATCCCAGCGGTGATGGCCTACAACAAGCTCGCCAACGACGTCGGGCGGATCCAGAGCACCTTCGTCTCCGGCATCGGCGTGCTCGGCAACCGCCTCGCCCGCGACCGCGGCGTCCAGCACCGCGCCGCCGCCGAGTAGCGCCCCCCGGCGATCTCACGATGCGCGAGCCCGGCCCCGCGAAGGGCGGCCGGGCCTTCCATTCCCGCAGCGGCCGCCCTCGAGGGCCGGGCCGCCGATCCCGGAGGACGCCGCATGGCGATGGGTTCGATCCGCGCGAGCGGTTCCGACGATGACGATCTCGACACCGCACCGATGTCGGAGATCAACGTGACGCCGATGGTCGACGTCATGCTGGTGCTGCTGATCATCTTCATGGTCGCGGCGCCGCTGATGACGACGGGCGTGCCGGTGCAGCTGCCGAAGACCTCGGCCGCCAAGGTCGCGCAGTCGCAGAAGCCGGTCGAGGTGACGATCGACAAGGACGGCAAGCCGTCGATCGCCAAGGAGATCTTCACGAACGAGACGCTGATGCCGCGCCTCCGCGCCATGGCGGCCGAGAACAAGGATCAGGTGATGCTGGTCCGCGGCGACAAGGACGTGCCCTACGGCAAGATCATGGAAGTGATGGGCCTCGTCGGGCAGGCGGGCTTCACCAAGGTCTCGCTGATCGCCCAGTCGCCCGGCGGTGCCGCGCCCGGCGCGGCTCCTGCGGCGGCCGCAGGTGGGGCGGCCAACGGGGCGGCTCGGTAAGCCATGTCCGTCATCGCCGACACCGGGGCTCCCGAATCCCGCACGTCCGGGCTCGTGCCCGCCTTCCTCGTCGCGCTCGTGCTGCATCTCGGCGCGCTGGCCGGCCTCGCCCTGTTCAAGCTGACCCCGCCGGCTCCCCCCGGCGAGCAGCAGATCTCGATCGACCTTGCCCCGCTGATGACCGACGCGGACACGCAGGCGCCGAGCGAGACCCAGGCGAGCGAAGCCGCTCCGCCGGAAACCAAGCCGGTCGAGGATCCGGCCGAGGCGGAGCCGACCAAGCCGCCGCCGGAGGTGGCCGAGGCGAAGCCCGACGAGGCCGTGGTCGCGCCGCCGCCGCCCGCGTCCGTCGCGGAGGTCCCGCCCGACGCCGTCGCGGTCGAGCCCGAGAGCCCGATCATCACCTCCCAGGCCGAGCAGGCCGAGCCGCTGGCGCCCCCGCCGCCGGTGGTCGCGCAGGCGCCGGAGCCCGAGAAGCCGGCCGAGCCGCAAAAGCCGAAGGTCGACCTCGCCAAGCTTAAGGCCGAGCGCGAGGCGAAGCTCCGGGCGCAGAAGCGCCGGGAAGAGCTCGAGGAGGCCCGCCGCGAGGCCATCGAGGAGCGCAAGGAGGCGGTCCGCGAGGCGAAGGCCAAGGCCGCCCGCGAGGCCAAGGCGAAGCAGGCCCAGGCCCGCGCGGGCGCCGAGAGCCGGAGTTCCGCATCGTCCTCCCGCGAGAACGCGTCGGGCCGGGCCTCGGCCGGGAGCGATCCGAGCGCCATGCGGCAATGGACCGGGGCGATCAGCTCGGCGATCCATGGCCGGATGAACCCCGGTGCCGCGAGCGGCACGGCCGGCGGCACGGCGATGGTGCGCTTCACCGTGCTGCGGTCCGGCCAGGTGACGAGCGCCGGCCTCGCGCGCAGCAGCGGCGTCAGCCAGATCGACAGCGCGGCGCTCGGCGCCGTGCGCGGGAGCCTGCCGGCGGCGCCCGCCGGCGTGACCCAGTCGAGCCTGTCGGTGACGATCCCCCTCAATTATCGCGTGCGCTGAACCGACGTCCGAGCCGCCGGCGGAAGGTGCCGCCGGCGGTCATACGTTCGTTCGTCGAAGGTTAGGCTACGGCTGCACGGGAAAAGTCGCCGTGACTTGCCTTCGACCAGGCCGCGGCATTCGCCATCGGGGCCTCCGGCGTGCTACACAATCACTCGTTCCGCACGCCGCGACGGGTTCGCGGTGGATCAGCGGAGACGATGCGAACCGGCCGCCCACCTGTCCTCGGGTTGCGCCGAGCCTGCCCATCCCGACGCAACGGCGCGCTCCTGCGGAGCGTGGAGCGCCCTTGTCGTGACGGGACCCGGACGGGACGAAAGGAATATGATGAGCGACGAGATCGATACGGGCGCGGACGCCGAGGACGAAGTCCGGACGCCGGAAGAGGAAGCCAAGCACAAGGCCGAGGAGCGGGCCGAGCGCGCGGAACGGGCCGAGCGCATGCAGCGCGAGGGCGCCCAGGCCATGGCGGAGCACATCGCCTCGATCAAGGCCGTCGACGAGCGCACGGTCCGCCTGCGGGCGCTGCGGCTCGCCAAGGAGGCCGCCGACGCGCAGGCCAAGGCCGCCGAGGTGAAGCCGCTGACGAAGGCGGCCGCCGCGAAGGCCAAGGCGGCGGAGAAGGCCGCAGACAAGGCGGCCGACAAGGCCGTCGCCGAGAAGGCGGCCGCGAAGAAGAGTGCGGCCAAAGCCGCCAAGAAGGCCTGAGGCGCGACCATGGCCTTCGACCGCACGCGCCGCATCACCGATCCGCGTCAGGCGGCCGAAGCCGCCTTCAAGGCGGCCACCACCGCCAAGCCCGCCCCGGCGGCCGCACCGCCGGCCCCGCGCCAGCCGCAGGCCGCCCCGGGCGCGCGGGAATCGGTGACGCTCCGCCTCGACAGCGCCGTGCTCGCGCATTTCCAGAAGGACGGCCCGGGCTGGCAGGACCGCCTCAACGACGCGCTCAAGGCGCTCGTCGCCGGCTGACGCGCCACGCCGTCAGGTCGAGCCGCGCCGGATGCGGTTCACCGCACGGTCGAGGGCGCCGAGGAACTCGGACCGGTCGCGCGCCGAGAACGGGCGCGGCCCGCCGGTGATCGCGCCGGCCTCGCGCAGGTCCTGCATCAGGTTGCGCGTCGCCAGCGCCATACCGATCGACGCGTCCGAGAACGGCTTGCCGTTCGGCCCGATCACCGTCGCGCCCGCCTTCACGCAGCGGCTGGCCAGCGGCACATCGGCCGTGACGACGATGCTGCCCGGCCCGGCACGTTCGGCGATCCAGTCGTCGGCGGCATCCATCGCGTCGCCGACCACCACGCGCTCGATCCAGGGCTCGCGCGGCACGTTCAGGAAGCTGTTGGCGACGACGTAGACGTGCAGCCCGTAGCGGGCGGCGACGCGATAGGTCTCGTCCTTCACCGGGCAGGCGTCGGCGTCGACGTAGATCGCCGTCGAGCCGGTCATGTCGGCCGTCTCGCGGCGGCGCGCCGCTCCGCCGTCGCTCGCGGCCGACGGGCCTTCGGCACCAGCCGCGCCGAGAATCCCGCGACCATCAGGAGCACGCCAAGGGCGAACTGCGCCTTCGAGATCTCGCCGCCGATCGACAGCACGATCGCCCGGCCGACCACGACGATGCCGGCGAGCGGCAGGCCGTAGCGCAGCAGCATGCGCAGGGCGGTAAGCCAGCGTCCGCTCATCGCGCGACCCGAAGCGCCGGCCGCTCCGCCTGGATCGGCTGGGGCACCTCGGGGGCCGGCCGCTCCAAGGTCGCCACCGAGAGCGGCTGGCCGCGCCCGCGCAGGGCGTGGGCTCCGAGGGACCGCGCCGCGATCCCGGGCGGCAACCCGCCGAGGCGGGTGAGCAGGTCCTGCGAGATGAGGATGTTCACGCCGAGCGGCCGGCACAGCGCCTCGATCCGCGAGGTGACGTTCACCGCGTCTCCGAAATAGGCGATTTTGTGCCGGTCGACGCCGACTTCCGCCGTGACCACCGATCCGCCGTGCAGGGCCGCGCGCAGCCGCGGCACCGTGCCGAAGCGCGCGGTCCACGCCGGCGCATCCGCCTCGATTCGGTCGAGCACGTCGAACACGCAGGCGACGCAGCGCGCATCCTTGAGGCCGCGCGCCATCGGCCAGGTGATCATGGCGAGGTCGCCGATGTAATCGTCGGTGGAGCCGGCGTTGCGCCGCACCGGCTCGGCCAGCGTCGCGAAGATCGCGCCGAGATACTCCTGCGCCCGGAGGTCGCCGTGGGTCTCGGCGAAGGCGGTGGAGCCGACCACGTCGAGGAACAGGAAGATGCGCTCCTCCCGCACCGGCTTGTGGTAGCGTCCGACGAGGAAGTTCACGAACACTTCGCCGCCGATCAGGTCGCGCATCCGTACGACGAAGACCAGCAGCGCCGAGACCGCGAGCGAGTAGGCCAGCACCCGCGGCGTGATCCGGACCGCCGCCGACAGGCTGTCGGCGGTGAGCCCGAGAGACCAGACCACGAGGCCGCCGAGCGCGCAGCCGAGCGCGATCATCAGCACGTAGAGCAGCTCGGCCGAGGGCACGTACAGCATCGCCGGGAGGCGGCGCAGGCGCGTCTGAAGCCCGGAGAGAATCAGCCCGCGATCGAACGACAGCACCGTCACCCCGACGGCGAGACCGTAGATCAGGCCGGCGGCGAGCGAGGTGCCGCCGACGAACAGGAGGTTGTAGAGAAGGCCGGCCCCGCCCGATGCGACGACGATCAGGGCCCAGAACCAGCGATGCTGCGGCAGCATTCAGAGATCCGCCTGGGCGGGGAGCGGGACGGGAGGCGGACAGGCAGCGTGCACGAAACCGATCCTGAAGCGTTCTCGAACCGGAGAGGGACGTAGCCCGCGGGACGGCGCCCCGTTTCGGAAACGGGACATCGTCCAAAGTCTAGGTCCGGACCCCGTGCCGAGCCATTGCTCAACGTCCCATGATGGCGCGATTAAGGCGCGGGCGCCATCCGTTCGCCGATCGGGTGGCCGCCCCGCCGACATCGGACCTTCGGGGCGCGCCGCGCGCCCCAGCGAGACAGGATCCACGCGATGCACGCCAGACCCTTCGGCTCGACCGGCCTCAACGTCCCGGTCATCGGGCAGGGCACGTGGCACATCGATGCCACGGCCCGCGACGGCGCGGTCGCCGCCCTGCGGGCGGGCATCGATGCCGGCATGACCCACATCGACACGGCCGAGATGTACGGCGACGGCGAGGCCATCGTCGGTGAGGCGATCCGCGGCGTGCGCGAGGAGGTCTTCCTCGTCTCCAAGGTGGTTCCGGGCAACGCGACGCGGCGCGGGGTGGCGCGGGCCTGCGAGCAGTCGCTGCGGCGGCTCGGGACAGACCGGCTCGACGCCTACCTGCTGCACTGGCCCGGCAGCCATCCGCTGGAGGAGACCATCGCCGGGTTCGAGGACCTGCGGCAGGCGGGCAAGATCCTGGCCTGGGGCCTGAGCAACTTCGACGTCGACGACCTCGACCGGGCGCTGCGCATCGCCGGCCCTTACCGCATCGCCTGCAACCAAGTGCTGTACCATCTCGGCGAGCGGGCGATCGAGCACGCGGTGCTGCCGTGGTGCGCCGCGAACGGGGTCGCGCTCGTCGGCTACTCGCCCTTCGGCAGCGGCGACTTCCCGAACCCGTCGAGCGCCGGCGGCCGCGTGCTCGCCGGCATCGCCGCGGCGCACGGGACGACGCCCTACGCCGTGGCCTTGGCGTTCCTGACGCGGATCGAGAACACCTTCACCATCCCGAAGACCGGCCGCGCATCGCGGGCGATCGAGAATGCGGGCGCGGCGAAGCTTCATCTCAACGCGGCGGAGATCGCGATGATCGAGGCGCAGTTTCCGCGCGGGCCGCGGCCGCGAACCCTGCCGATGCTGTGAATCGCGTGCGGTCGTCGCCGCCCTGTCGCGATACCGTCAGCGATCCCGGGCTATCGCTCGTCCTGGGCACGGGCGGGGAGCTCTCGGAGACGATGATGGCGAAGCGGTCGATCGCGCGGCGATGCCTGGCCGCCATGCTGGCCGGTGGTGCGGCTGTCGCCGCCGGCAGCGTCGCGGCCGCGCCGCTGGCCGGACCCTACGGCGAGACGCTGACGATCGATGACAAGGGCATCACGCTGCGCTTCCCGGACGACGCGGCCCAGCTTCGGATCGGCGGCAAGCTGCAGCTCGATTTCGGGGCGGCCGGCATCCGCCAGCCGGGGTTTGCCGAGCCGTTCTCCGACAACGTCGGCGTCCGGCGCTCGTGGATCGAGAGCTACCTGACGCTCGGCAAATCCATCGAGATCGCGTTCCAGTACGATTTCGCCGACCCGATGCGGCCGATCAACGATGCGGCGATCGCCTGGAAAGGCATCCCGGATATGATCCTCACGGTCGGCAACATGAAGGAGCCGTTCAGCCTCGATCAGCTGATCAGCGACAACAACACCGTCTTCACCGAACGCTCGCTCGCCGACGCGTTCGCGCCGGCCCGCAACTTCGGCTTCGCGATCGGCCGGAGCGGGGCGGACTGGAGCGTCGTCACCGGCGTCTTCGGCGGCAACGCCAACACCGGCATCCGCAGCGAGGGCGTGGCCTCGACCACCCGCGCCACCTTCGCGCCCATCCACACCGACGACGCGGTGCTGCATCTCGGCATCGCCGGGAGCTATCGCAGCCTGCCGCGGGACGAGACGCCGCTCGCCCTGTCGAGCCGCTCCGAGGCCTTCCTGTTCGCCCGCCCGTTCGTGAACACCGGCGACATCCGCGATGCGGCGAGCATCGGCCGGATCGGGCTCGAGGCGGCCTACCGCACCGGACCGCTGCTGATCCAGGCCGAGTACATCCGCACCGAGGTGTCGCGCTTCGACGGGGCGCGATCGGTCGCGTTCCAGGGCGGCTACGTCGAGGCGAGCTACGTGCTCAACGGCGCCGGCCGCGCCTACGCCGTGACGCCGAAATACGGCACGACCTACGCGATCTTCGAGGGCGTCAAGGTCGGCGAGGACGCGCGGGTGAGCCGTGGCGGGATCGGCGTGTTCGAGGTCGCCGCCCGGGTCAGCGCGATCGACCTCGACGACGGCACGGTCCGCGGCGGGATCGAGCGCGACGTCAGCGTCGGGGTGAACTGGTACCCGGACCGCAACGTGCGGATCATGGCCGACTACGTCCGCTCGCGGACCGCGCCGTCGGCGCTCCAGGGCGGCCGCGCCGTCGACGCCGACGTCTTCATCGGGCGGTTCCAGCTGTACTGGTGACGCCGACGCCGCGCGGCCGGTGCGCGCGCTCAGCCGGCGAAGAACGCGCCGATGCTGTCGACCATGTAGGCGATCGCGTCCGGCGAGATCCCGGGATAGACGCCGATCCAGAAGGTGTCGTGCATCACCCGATCGCTCGCCGAGAGGTCTCCGACCGTCCTGAAGCGCCGCTCCAGCATATAGGGCTGGCGAGTGAGGTTGCCGCCGAACAGCAGCCGCGTGCCGATCCGGTGACGGTTGAGGTGCTTCAAGAGGTCGTTGCGCCGGCCGCTCTCGCGCAGCGTCAGGGGGAAGCCGAACCAGGACGGCTCGCTCAGCGGCGTCGCCTCGGGGAGGATCAATCGGTCCTCGAACCGGCGCAGCCCGTCCCTCAGCAGCGCGTAGTTGCGCTTGCGCAGCGCGATGAAGCCGTCGAGCCGGTCGAGCTGGGCGACCCCGACCGCGGCCTGCATGTCGGTGATCTTCAGATTGTAGCCGAGATGCGAGTACGTGTATTTGTGATCGTAGCCGTGCGGCAGGTCGCCGAGCTTCCAGTCGAAGCGCTTCTTGCAGGTGTCGTCCTGGCCCGGCGCGCAGTAGCAATCCCGGCCCCAGTCGCGCAGGGATTCCAGCGCGCGCTTGAGCCGGCTCGACCCGGCGAAGACCGCCCCGCCCTCCCCCATGGTGATGTGGTGGGCCGGATAGAAGCTGAGCGTGCCGACATCGCCGAAGGTGCCGACCATGCGGCCGTCATAGGTGGCCCCGAGCGCGTCGCAGCAATCCTCGACGAGGAACAGGTCGTGCGTCTTGGCGAAGGCCGTGACGGCGCCGAGGTCGAACGGGTTGCCGAGCGTATGGGCGGCGACGATCGCCCGCGTCCGCGGCGAGAGCGCAGCCTCGAGCGCGCGGACATCGAGATTGTAGGTCGGGATCTCGACGTCGAGGAAGACCGGGACGAGGCCGTTCTGCAGGATCGGGTTGACGGTGGTCGGAAAGCCGGTGGCGCAGGTGATCACCTCGTCGCCGGGCACGAGCCGCCGGTCGCCGAGCAGATGCGAGGTCAGCGCGGTTACCGCGAGGAGGTTGGCCGAGGACCCGGAATTGCAGGTCAGGCAGTAGCGGGCGCCGATGAAGCGCGCGAGGCGCCCCTCGAACGCCGCGTTGAAGCGGCCGGTGGTCAGCCAGAATTCGAGCGCGGAATCGACGAGCAGCCGCATCTCCGGGGCGCCGTAGACGCGGCCCGAGACCGGAACCGGCGATGCGCCGGCCTCGAACGGACGCGTTGCATGGGCCTTCGACGCGTAGAGATCGACGAGGCGCAGGATCTCGTCGCGGATCCGGTCCGCGCTGGCCGTGGCGTCGAGAGTGGGCGCTTCCGTCCCGTCACCGTCCGCCATGCACCGACATTCCCCATTCCTGTCGCACGGGCGGCTGTTCGAGGCCCCTGCATCGCGCGAGAGCCGCGCGCGAGCTATCGTCCGGTATGGTTAACGGAATGGAAACGCCCTGACACTACGGGGTACCGTCGAACCGGTGCGGGCAGGGTGGGAGCACGGCACTCATGAAGGTCGTCATTTTGGCCGGCGGCCGCGGCACACGGCTCGGCGAGGAGACCATGATCCGGCCCAAGCCAATGGTCGAGCTCGGCAACAAGCCGATCCTTTGGCACATCATGAAGTACTACTCGTCCTTCGGGCTGACGGAATTCGTGATCTGCCTCGGGTATAAGGGGTACATGATCAAGGAGTTCTTCTCGAACTATTTCCTGCACACGTCCGACGTGACGATCAACCTGAAGAACAATTCGACCGTGATCCACAACAGCGTCGCCGAGCCCTGGCAAATCACGCTGGTCGAGACCGGCGAATCGACGATGACCGGCGGCCGCCTGCGCCGCGTGCGCAACTACGTCGGCGACCAGGACTTCTGCATGACCTACGGCGACGGGCTGTCGGATGTCGATCTCGACGCGCTGCTCGCCTTCCATCGCGCGCACGGGAAGCGCGCGACGGTGACGGCCGTGTCGCCGGCGGCACGCTTCGGGGCCATGGCGCTCGACGGCGAGCGCGTGGCGGTCTTCCAGGAGAAGCCGTCCGAGACGAACGACTTCATCAACGGCGGCTTCTTCGTGCTGTCGCCGCAGGTGCTCGACCTCGTCGAGGGCGACGACGTGATGTGGGAGCAGGAACCGATGGAGGCGCTTGCGGCGCAGGGCGAGCTCGCCGCGTTCCGGCACCACGGCTTCTGGCATCCGATGGACATGCTGCGCGACAAGATCCATCTCGACGGGCTCTGGGCCGACGGCACCGCGCCGTGGAAGCGGTGGTGATCGCCGGCGCCCTGCCGAGCCCCGCCTTCTGGCGCGGGCGCCGCGTGCTGCTGACCGGCCATACCGGCTTCAAGGGCGCGTGGCTCGCGCACTGGCTCGGCGCTCTCGGCGCCGTCGTGACGGGCTTCTCGCGCGATCGCCTCGAAGGCCGGAGCCTGTTTCGAGACGCCGGGCTCGGCGACGGCCTCCTCGACCGCAGGGGCGACGTGCGCGACCTCGCGGCGGTCCAGGCCGTGATGGCCGAGGCGGAGCCGGAGATCGTCCTCCATCTCGCCGCGCAATCCCTGGTGCGGCGCTCCTACGCGGATCCGGTCGAGACCTACGCGACCAACGTCATGGGCACGGTCCACGTGCTCGAATCGGCCCGCCGACGCGGGAACGGCTGCCTCGTCCTCGTGGTCACCAGCGACAAGTGCTACGAGAACCGCGAATGGCCCTGGGGCTACCGCGAGAACGAGGCGCTCGGCGGCCACGATCCCTACAGCGCGAGCAAGGCCTGCGCCGAGCACGTCGCCTCCGCCTACGCCCGGTCGTACGGACCCGGGGCCGGCCTGCGCACCCTGACCGCGCGCGCCGGCAACGTTTTCGGCGGCGGCGACTGGGCGCCGGACCGGTTGATCCCGGATCTGGTGCGGGGCTTCCGCGATGCGCGGTCTGTGGCGATCCGGAACCCGGATGCGGTCCGTCCGTGGCAGCACGTGCTGGAACCGCTCTGCGGCTACCTGGTGCTGTGCGAGCGCGCCCACGACGCGCCGGACCTGCTCGGCCAGGGCTGGAACTTCGGCCCGACGGCGGGAGGCGAGGTGTCGGTCCGCCACGTCGCCGATGCGGTCGCCAGGCTGTGGGCGGCCGACGCGCGCTGGCACGAAGCCGGTGTGCCGGGGCAGCTCCACGAAGCCGGCTTGCTGCGCCTGGATTCGACGCGGGCCCATCGCATCCTCGGCTGGCATCCGCGCTGGAGCCTGGAGCAGGGCCTGGCGGCGAGCGTCGCGCTGTATCGCTCGGACCTGACCGGCGCGCCGCTGCGCCGGCTCCTGTCGAGCCAGATCGCGCGCTACACGGGGATGCCGGCATGAAGATCGCGAAAAGCTGCGTCTGCTGCGATGGGACGACGCTGCGCCGCGTCCCGGCGGTGCTGATGCCGTTCCTCGCCCATCGGATCTTCGGCTGGGACAGCGTTGAAATCACGCCGGACTGGGCGATGCGCGATTTGACGCTCGGCCGCGCTTACAGCGTCTGCAACACGCTGGCCTGCGAGGGCTGCGGCCTGCTCTTTCTCGACATGCGCTTCGACGACGCGGAGATGGCCGCGCTCTACGCCGATTATCGCGGCCCCGCCTATCGTGCCCAGCGCGAGCGCTTCGAGCCGGGATACGGCGCCCGCAACGACATCCTGCTCGGCGGCAGCGCCTACATCCCGGCGATCGAGGCGATCCTCGCCGATCACGTCGCGGCGGCGCCGCGCGTGTTGGATTGGGGCGGCGATACCGGCGTGAACACGCCGTTCAAGGACCGAGCCTCGCTCCACCACGTCTACGACATCTCCGACAAACCGGTCGTTTCCGGCGCCGAGCGGGTGACCCTCGATCAGGCTCGGACCGGACCCTACGACCTCGTCGTCTCGAGCAACGTGCTCGAACACGTGCCCTTTCCGCGCGAGCAGCTTCGCGAGATCGCGGCCGCGATGAATCCGAAGACGATCTTGTACCTCGAGGTCCCGCACGAGGACATCGTCCGCCTCGTTCCCGCCTCCGGGGATCGGGCGGCGGCGAAGCGGCACTGGCACGAGCACGTCAACTTCTTCACGGAGGAAGCGATCGACGCGATGATGGAGCAGGCCGGCCTCGAGACGCTGACGCGGATCTCCCATCCGGTCTCGGCCGGCGGCAAGGGCAGCCATGTCTTCTCGATCGTCGCCCGCTCGCGTCGCCCGCTTGAGACACCCACCCGACCACCCCTATGATCGCCGGGAAGATTCGCGGTGATCGCCAGACCCGCGCCGGACGACGCCCCGGAGGCGAGCACCGGCGCGTCCGCGGCGTCCGCTCGAGCGTCGCGGACGTGCCGGCGCAGCGAACGACACACCGAAGCGCCCTGCTGAACGAGACCAACCCCATGTCACTGTCGCGGACGTCGCCTGTCGCCTCTCTGATCCCGGAGCGCCTGTTCATTTTCGAGCTCGCCAACAACCACATGGGCGACGTCGAGCATGGGCTTCGCATCATCGACGAATTCGCAGCCCTGGCCCGCGGCTACGATTTCGCCTTCGCGATCAAGCTCCAGTTCCGCGAGCTCGACACCTTCATCCACCCGGATTTCCAGGGCCGGACCGACATCAAGTACATCAAGCGGTTCTCCGAAACCCGCCTGGACCGCGCGCAGACGCGCCGCCTGGTCGCGCGGATCAAGGAGCACGGGCTGTACGCCATGTGCACGCCCTTCGACGAGGCCTCCGTCGATCGCATCGTCGCGGACGGCTTCGACATCCTGAAGATCGCGAGCTGCTCGTTCACCGACTGGCCGCTGATCGAGGCGATCGGGCGGACCGATCTGCCCGTCGTCGGCTCGACCGCCGGGATCGAGCTGCTCGACATCGACAACATCGTGTCCTTCATGCGCCACCGCGAGCGCGATTTCGCGCTGATGACCTGCGTCGCGCAGTATCCGACGCCCGCAAGCGACCTGCAGCTCAACCAGATCGATCTCCTGCGCGCGCGCTATCCCCACCTGCGCATCGGATACTCGACGCACGAGGACCCGAACGAGACGCTGCCCGTCGCGATGGCGATCGCGAAGGGCGCTACGCTGTTCGAGAAGCATGTTGGCGTCCCGACCGAAACCTACGCGCTCAACGCCTACTCCGCATCGCCCGCCCAGGCGCGGGCCTGGCTGGATTCGGCCCGGAAGGCCTATGCCTGCGCCGGGGTGACGGGAGAGCGGGTCGAGCCGTCGCGGGAGGAACGCGACGCCCTGCGCGACCTGCGCCGGGGCGTGTTCGCGAAGCGGCCGATCGCCAAGGGACAGCGGCTCAAGGCCGAGGACGTGTTCTTCGCGATCCCCGCGCAGCCGGGCCAGGTCACCGCCAACGACTGGTCGAAGTACACGCACTACACCGCGACCGACGACATCCCCGCCGCGGCCCCGGTCACGTCCGCCGCCACGCGGCGGGAGGAGGTCCGGGCACGGATCCTGTCGATCGTCGAGCGCGTGAAGGCCCTGCTCAGCGAGAGCCGCGGGGTGGTGCCGGGCGAGGCCGAGCTCGAGATCTCGCACCATTACGGTCTCGACCGGTTCGATCGGGTCGGCATCACGATGGTGACCGTGGTCAACCGCGGCTATTGTAAGAAGCTCATCGTCGTCCTGCCGGGGCAGTCGCATCCCGAGCAGTACCACGCGCGCAAGGAGGAGACCTTCCACATGCTGCACGGCGATCTCGTCCTGCGGCTCGACGGCGAGGATCAGGTCTGCCGGCCGGGCTCGGTGGTGACGATCACGCCGGGCACGCGGCACGCCTTCGAGAGCCGGACCGGGGCGGTGTTCGAGGAGATCTCCTCCACCCACGCGGTCGACGACTCGTTCTACACCGATCCGGCGATCGGGCAGAACCCGGATCGCAAGACCTTCCTGCGCTACTGGCTCGCCTGACCGACGCCCCCGGCCGATCTCCGAGCCTGCCGCACCATCGAGAGACCCACCCGCGATGACCACCCATCTCCGGCGCCTGGCCGATTACGTCGCGCAGTTCGTGGCCGCCCAAGGGGTCGGCTGCGTCTTCCTCGTGCCCGGCGGCGGCGCGATGTACCTCGTCGACGCCGTCGGCGCCTGCCCCGCCCTGACCTACGTCCCGAACCATCACGAGCAGGCCTCGGCCATCGCGGCCGAAGCCTATGCGCGGGTGAACGGGCGCCTCGGCTGCGCCCTGGTGACGACGGGCCCGGGGGCGACGAACGCCATCACCGGATGCGCCGGAGCCTGGATCGAGTCCGTGCCGCTGCTGATCATCTCGGGCCAGGTGAAGCGCGACGACCTCATCGGCGCGAGCGGCGTCCGGCAGATGGGGCCGCAGGAGGTCGACATCGTCTCGATCGTGCGGCCGATCACCAAATACGCCGCGACGGTGATGGAGCCGGCGGCGATCCGCCGGCATCTCGAGGAGGCGGTGCACCGCGCGACGATGGGGCGGCGCGGGCCGGTCTGGCTCGACATTCCGCTGGACGTGCAGAACGCTACGATCGACGTCGCCGCGCTCGCCGGCTTCGCGCCGCCGTCGCCCGACCCGGGCACCGGCCCGAGCGAGGCGCAGCTGGATGCCGTGATGGGCATGGTGGCGCGGGCGGAGCGGCCGATCATCCTGGCGGGGCACGGCATCCGCCTGGCGGAGGCGGCGGGCGCGTTCCGAGAGCTCTACGAGACGCTGCAGATCCCGGTGGTGACGACGTGGAACGCCGCCGACCTGATCCCGGCGGCCCATCCCCTGAGCGTCGGCAAGCCCGGCACGGTGGCGCTGCGCGCGCCGAACTTCGCGGTCCAGAACGCCGACCTCGTGATCGCGATCGGCGCGCGCCTCGACAACGTCGTCACCGCGCACAACCCGGCCAAGTTCGGCCGCCACGCGCAGAAGGTCGTCGTCGACGTCGATGCCGCCGAGCTGGCAAAGTTCTCGGAGAATGCCGGCTTCTCCTTGAGGATCGAGGCCGACGCGCGCGACTTCATCGGACGGCTCCTGCCGCGGGCGCGCGAGGCCGCGCCGGTCGACCGGTCCGGCTGGCTCGCGCGCTGCGCCGACTGGAAGCGGCGCTATCCGATCAACGACGGCGCGCCCTTCCCGACAGAAGGGCCGATCGGCCATTTCCACCTGACCCAGATGCTGTCCGAGGAACTGCCGGAGGACGGCCTGATTGTCACCGGAAGCTCCGGCCTGGCGGTCGAGTTCTTCCACACCGGCTTCCAGAACAAGCCGGGCCAGCGGGTGTTCCTGACCTCGGGTCTCGGCGCGATGGGCTACGGCCTGCCGGCGATGATCGGCGCCTACATGGCGTCCGACCGCCGGCCCTTCGTCGGGATCGAGAGCGACGGCTCGCTGATGATGAACGTGCAGGAACTGCAGACGATTGCCAGCCTCGGGATGCCGGTTCGGATGTTCGTGTTCAACAACAACGGCTACGCCTCGATCCGCACGACGCAGCGCAACTACTTCGAGGGCCGTTACGTCGGCAGCGGGCCGCAGGCCAAGCTCGACATCCCCGATCTCGTCGCGCTGGCCAAGACCTTCGGCTGGGACGCGTTTGCGATCTCGGACGTCGCCGACCTGCGCGACGGCATCCGGCGCGCGCTCGATCACCCGGGGCCGCTCCTCGTCGACGTGCGCGTGATCGAAACCGAGGCGCTGTTCCCGAAATCGGCGGCCCTGCCCCAGGCCGACGGATCGATGCGCTCGATGCCGCTGGAGGACATGTCGCCGCTGCTGCCGCGCGACGAGTTCCGCGCCAACATGATCGTTCCCCTCGATCCGGCCTCGGAGACCGTGCCCGAGCACTTGATCGTCCGGCGCGCACCCGCGTGAGCGACGGCTTCGGCGGCATCGCCTCGGGCGATCTCGATGCGGTGATCGCCCGCGTGGCCCCGGCGCTCGCCGAACTCGATCGTGCCTCGATCTTCCTCACCGGCGGGACCGGCTTCTTCGGGCGATGGTTGCTCGCGCTGCTGGCGCGCGCGCGAACCACGTTGCCGATCGATCTCACGGTCACCGTCCTCTCGCGCGATCCCGGCGGGTTCCTCCGCGCCTCGCCCGATCTCGCGCAACTCGACTGCGTCCGGCTGATCGCCGGCGACGTGCGATCCTTCGCCTTTCCGGCCGGACGTTTCACCCATGTGATCCACGCGGCGACGGACACGAGCGCGGCGGCGGATCGCAATCCGATGACGTTGATCGCGTCGATCACCGAGGGCACGCGGCGCGTCCTCGACTTCGCGACCGCTGCGGAGGTGTTCCGCTTCCTCTACGTCAGCTCCGGCGCAGTCTACGGCCGCCAGCCGCCGGACCTCGCGGCGATTCCGGACGATCACCCCGGCGCCTGCGATCCGCTCGATCCACGCTCGGCCTACGGGCAGGCCAAGCGGCTCGCCGAGCAGATGTGCGCGATCGTCTCCGCCCGGACGGCGACGGCCGCCGTGATCGCGCGGGCCTTCGCCTTCATCGGGCCGGGATTGCCGCTCGACGGGCATTTCGCCATCGGCAACTTCATCCGCGACGCCCTGGATGGGCGGACGATCGTCGTCTCGGGCGATGGGCAGCCGGTCCGCTCCTACCTCTACGCGGCGGATCTGGCGGGCTGGCTGACGACGCTCCTCGTGCGCGGCATGCCCGGCACGGCCTACAACGTCGGCTCGGACCAGCCGATCAGCATCGCCGACCTGGCGGCCGCGGTCGCCGCGGAAATTCCGTCGAGCCGAGGCGTCGCGATCCGAGGCCTCCCCAGCGCAGGCGCCGACCGCAACCGCTACGTCCCGTCGATCGACAAGGCCCGGTGCGACCTCGGCCTGGACGTCTGGACCCCCCTCGACCAGGCGATCCGCCGGACCGCCGATGCCGCACGCCGAACAGGATAGGCCGTGATGAGCGGAACCGCGTTTGCCGACCTTCGCCGGCGCCTCGCCGTCCCCGAGCAGGATTTCGCGGGTGTCGGGCGGGGCTGTCACATCTACGGCGCCGGCGGCTTCGGCAGGCGGATCGCGCGCGAGCTCGTGCGGCTCGACGTGCCGGTCCTGGGCTTCGTCGACCGGACCGGGCGCGAGCGATCGACCGTCGACGGCCTGCCGTGCCGCCATCCCGACGATCTCGGCAATGCCGAGATCGAAGGATCGGCCTACGTGCATGGATTGATGAACCATTACGTGCCGTCGCGCTCCCTAGCAGAATGGGCCATTGCGCGCGGTTTCACCCAAGTCCTCTTCCCGACAGATCTGTATACGATACCCGGATTCTCGCTCGACAACTATTGGCTCGCACCACCCGCTGCGACGCTCGATCGGCTCGACGATATCGAAGCGCTCCACGATCGGCTGGGCGACGCCGAGAGCCAGGCTCTCTTGCTCGCCCTGCTCGACTATCGGCTTTCGACCGACCCACGGCGCCATCCCGAACTCTGCGCATCGGACGCATACGTTCCCGCCTTCCTCCCCATCTTCGATCAACCCATCACCTTCGTCGATGGCGGAGCCTATACGGGAGACACGCTGGAGACGCTGCTCGCGCACGACGTCTCCGTATACGACTGGATCGCTTTCGAACCGGACGAGCGGAACATGGCAGCTCTCGTCGAGACCGCCCGAAGGCATCGCGCAACGCTCGGCCGCTACACCTTGATCAAGGCGGGGCTTTCCGATGCGAACGAGACCGTTCAATTCACCGACGGCGACGGCGAAGCGTCGCGCGTCATGGGCTCGCAGGACTTCGTTGCGGCAAGCACCTCTACGACGGATATCCAAGTGGTCAGATTGGACGACGCCGTCAGTTGCACCGGCGACGTCTACGTGAAGCTCGATATCGAGGGGGCGGAACGCGACGCCCTGCAGGGCATGGCAGAGCTTCTGGCGCGGCGGCCGACGATCGCCGTCAGCGTCTACCATCGTCCCTCGGACCTATGGGACATCCCGCGGATCATCGCCAGCCTCTACCATCGCCCACGGTTCCGCCTGCGGCAGCATGGCCACCACGGCTTCGACACGGTCCTCTACGTCACGCCGAATTAAGGCTCTAGGTTGCCGATCGGATCGGCGGGGGCAGGCGTTGAAGCGACCCAGCGCCGCCACATCATGCGCCAAGCCGCGACGACGTCGTCCGCCAGAAGACGATGATCCATGTGCGGACTCGCTGCGAAGCGGCCGCGAAGATCGTGGCGGATGGACCGCAACCACCCCGCATCCTCGGCCAAACGGCTGGCTAGGTCGACATACGCGTTGACGGTCGGAGCGCTGAGTTCCGGCAGGCCTGCATTCGTCAGGATCGAATGGCCCATCCGGGCCACGAAGTGGCTCCCTTCCAGGGCGATGAACGGCACGCCCATCCAGAGCGTATCGAGGCTCGACGTGCCGCCATTGTAGGGAAACGGGTCGAGGGCGATGTCGATCTGGTCGTAGAGGACGTAGCGGTTGCTCGGCGAACGCGCCTTCAGGATCGTGCGGTCGAGCGGGACGCCGAGGCGCTCGAGCCGCGCCGCGACGTGGCGCGCGGTCGCCGGCTCGTCCACGTCGGCGATCTCGAGGAGCAGCTTCGAGCCCGGGACCCGGTGGAGGATGCGGCCCCAGGCTTCGAGCGCGGCGTCGCTGACCTTGGTGAAGCGGTTGAAGCAGCCGAAGGTGACGTAGCCGTTGTCTTCCGAGGGCGGATGATCGGCCAGCGGCAGCGAGGCCGCGGGGGCCTGGTAGCACGCGCCGGCGCGCGGGAGGCGCCAAAGCGCCTCGACGCTGAGGTCGTCGCCGACGCCGGGGGGTTCGGCGTGGAGATCGGTGAAGCGATAATCGATCGCCGACATGCCGGTCGTTCCGGGATAGCCGATCCAGCCGACCTGGATCGGGGCGGGCTTGCGGGCGAAGACGAGGATGCGGTTCTCGGCCGTGTGGCCGGACAGGTCGACGAGGATGTCGATCGCCTCCGCCTCGATCAGGTCTGCCGCCTCGTCGTCGGTGAGGCCGCACAGGCAGTGCCAGTGGGCGAAGCTCGCCTTGAGGCGCTCCGTCGCCGCGTCCTCGTTCACCGTGTTGGAGAAGGCGAAGGTCTCGATCTGCGTCGTATCGAACCGGTGCAGCGCAGGCTCGAAGAAGTAGTTGACCGCATGCTCGCGGAAATCGCCCGAGACGAAACCGACCCGCAGGCGGCGCTCGGGATCGCGATCGTTCGCGAACGGGCGGCGGCGCAGCAGCGGATCGGCGAACCGAAGGCCGAAGGCCTGGGCGTCGGCGAAGCGTTCCTCAGCGGTATAGTCGGCGGAGTACAGCTTGGTGAACAGGCGGTTGCTTTGGACGAAGGATAGGCTCGGGTCGATCCGCAGCGCCTCGTCGTAGGCGGCGATGGCCTCGTCGAGCAGGCCCATGTCCATCAGGGCGCTTCCGCGGTTGCTGTGGGCTTGCGCGAAGTCGGGGCAAAGCCGAAGCGCCTCGTCGAAGCGGTCGATCGCGTCGCGGAGGCGGCCCTGCTTGCGCAGGGCGACCCCGAAGTTGCTGAAGCTGTTCGGGTTGTTCGGATCGATCTCGATCGATCGGTCGAAGCAGGCATTCGCCTCGCGGTAGCGTCCCTGGCGCGCGAGGACCGTGCCGAGATTCGCCTTGATCACCGGCGCGTCGTCGTCGAGGGAGACGGCGATCTGCAGGAGGTCGACGGCGAGGGTCAGGCGGTTCGTCTGCGCGGCGATGCTGCCGGCCATGTGGAGCGCTTCGACGTGGCCCTCGTCGAGCATCACGATCATGTCGATCAGCGGCTCGGCGTCCTTGAACAGCCGGTCCTCGTAATGCTGGTGCGCTTCGGTGAACAGGTTGGCGATCAGCGCCGTCAGCGTCGCCTGGGTCTCGGCATCGGCGAAGCGCTTCTCGCGGAAGCGCTCGAGCACGGAGCGGGCGTCGCCGACCCGGCGGGCGCCGAGCAGGGCGGTGGCGAGCGAGAGCCAGTAATGCGGCTGGTCCGGCCCCGCCTTCAACGCGGCCGCGAAATGCGGCACCGCCAGCGCGACGCGATCGGTCTGGCTCGCGATGATGCCGAGCTTGTAGTTGGCTTCGGCGTTCTGCGGGTCGGCATCCAGCACCCGGCGATACTGCCGCTCGGCCGCCGCGAGCCGTCCGGCGCGCTGCTCGAGCGAGGCATCCTTCAGCAGCCTCGCGGTCGAGGATCGTCGCTGGGACGCGAACGGCAGGTCGCGATGATTCGTGCGTCGGGCCATGATGCCTCCCCCGCGCGACTGTCGCGTTGCGATGATTAACGAACCGTTCCGGCCTCGCCCCCGATCGCCGCCGGGCCTCACGCATGAAAAAAGGCCGGGGCGATGCCCCGACCTCGCTCCGAACGCGCGTGGGCGCAGCCTACCGCAGGAGCTGGAGGATGCCCTGCTGCGCGGTGTTGGCCAGCGAGAGGGCCGAGATGCCGAGCGACTGGCGGGTCGACAGCGCCTGGGAGTTCGCGGCCTCCTCGTTGAGGTCGGCATCGGTGAGCTTGGAGGCGCCGGTGTCGAGCACGTTCTGGAGGTTCTTGGTGAAGTC
>NZ_JAKSYA010000106.1:0-78129 GCF_022829485.1 Methylobacterium sp. J-059 | reverse complement strand
CTCCAAGAGCGCCGTTTGGATTGACCATAGGTTGCGTGATGCGCCGTCAACCCGACTTCGCTAGGAAGCGGATGGCCACCGAAGGCGTGAGGAGTACGAGAGCAGCGAGCGTCGCAGCAATGACAGAAACGGACGAGTGATTTAGCATCGTTGCTGGACTCGCCTCCAGTACAAGCGTGCAATAAAGCCAAAGAAATTTGAGCTTGGAAGCGATGACGGCGCGCGCATCGGGTAATACCTTGGTTCAGCGTAGCAAATCTACGAGATAGATTAAAATAAATGACAAATTTACACTTAGACGATCTTGTTTTTGTTGGTGGAGCGCCAAGGACCGGCACGACAATTCTGCATGCACTTATTTGCACAAGCCCAAACACGAACGACTACGTCGCCGAATGTAGTTATATAACAAATATGCTGATGCCGTATTTCCTCGCCCTAGAAGGGTGGGAAATTCATACAAAGCATTTTTTTGAAAGTCGCGAAGAGCTTTTCCATTATCACGCCGCTATCATTTCCAATAGCGTAGACAGAATACACGAAAGGCTGGAAAGACCTGCGCGCCTAACCCTAAAAGATCCGATTATGACGAGATTTTTTCATCACGTCGCGCAAATGCTACCCCAAGCTCGATTTGTCGTCATATTTCGAGATCCGCGCGATGCAATTCTATCACGGCTGAACGTTACTCGGCGACTTCAAAATGGCACGGAGCCATCTAAAGCGGACATCGAAAGCGCATGTTACGAATATAATATTAGCTACAACGGGATTATTGCCCACCCCCATATATTGAACAAACGTATGTTAGTCGTAAACTACAATGATATTAATAAAGATAAATGGCTGCCGGCCCTCGAGGGATTTGGCCTCTTCGGCATAGATCCGGGTAAGCTCTGGTCTGGCAACCAGACGCAGATTACAGAATATAAATCAGACGCCTGGTCTACTGAATTGTACGGTATGGCTCCAAGCTCGCTTTCTATTAACAGATATGAGGTCGAACTTGATCCAAAGATAGCTGACTTCATCATGGAGAAATGTGGCTGGGTCGGAAAAGCGTTTGGGTACTAGGATCGCCACATGGTAGCCCCATCGCTAGCGACCTGTTCAAGGCCAAGACGATCGCCTCACGACGAGGTGAACGCCGCGGTCGACGTGTCCATGCGCGACCCGACCGTGAGCCTGTTCCGGTTCGCGAGCGGGCACACAATCGACCCGGCCGCCGCGGTGAAGGAGCGCGAGCCGTCGCGGAAGGCGGTCGCCGAGCCCGGCGCGTCCGAGGCCTTCCGGCGCGGCATGGTGCGGACGGCGATCCTGCTAGCGCGCCCGCTGGCGGCGTGAGCATACCTCACCATCCCAGGCAGCATCGGCTACCATCGATGGCAGCACCGTGAACGACGCCCCCCTCCACGAAGCCGTCGAAGCCCTCCGCGCGCTCCGCTGGACGGTGGAGCCGACCGGCGACGATCCCGGGCTGTGGCTGATCGATGGCCACGAGTGCACCGATGGCGAGCTGATCGCACTGGCGAGGCTCTTCGGCTTGGTCGAGGGGCCGGAGCGGGCACAGTGATCGCGCTTCACTTCGCCCTTCCCCTACGCATCAAGGCGACCGAGGAATCAGTGCAGGTGGTCGACCGGGCCGGGCGGGTGATCTTCTACGTCTACGTGTGCGCCGAGCCAGAGCGGCGAATGAACACCAAGCGCCTGTACGCCCGAAGAAGGCGTCGCGGTCGCCCAGATCGCCGCGCGGGTGCTGACAGACCGGGTCGAGCGTGGCGAATGAGTCAGCCGTCCGCCGGCGTGCTCGCGAAGCTTTGCGCGCCGCCGCGATGCAACCGCTCGGCTTGCGGCCCTCCGCCCACCCGAAGTCGATGCGAGCCCTGGTCGAGTTCGGCTACGTCGCTGTCCGACCGGCGCAGTACTCCGGGCGGCGGCGCTGGTGATCCCATAATTTGGGCGCTTTCGATGCGGATGACGGCGGACGAAAACTAGGAGACGTCATGTCCACGACCGACCGGGGAGTGGTTCCCAGATTGCCCCAGAAAAGCCAGATGGAGTCCTACCTCCACGTTCTGCAAGCGCTGATACTGCGGGACATGCGCACGCGCTTCGGTGGCTCGCATTGGGGCTACATGATCGTCGTGCTCTGGCCGGTGGCGCACATCTTCATGCTCGTGCTCGTCTATGTCGTACGCCACGTGCCCGCGCCGATCGGCGACAGTCGAGCCTTGTTCTTTGCGAGTGGTGCAGTGCCCGCCCTCGTCTTCCAGTACGTCTCGCGCGAGGTCATGAAGGCCGTCATGTCGAACAGACCATTGACCTACTACCCTCAGGTCAAGTTATTCGACGTCATCTTCTCTCGTATCCTCGTCGAGATCGTGACGGGATTCCTCGGTTTGCTCACGGTGTTTGCGATATTGGTGATAGCTGGCATCAATCCTGTGCCAATCGATCCGTTCACATCGATGTGCGGCTATCTCGCCGCCATCCTGCTCGGCATCGGGTTCGGGACGATCAACGTCAGCATCATGGCCTTTTTCCCGGCGTGGTTCATGGGAAGCATCCTGTTCACCATCGTGATCTACATTACGAGCGGCGTCATGTTCCTGCCGAATTTTCTTCCTGATGAAATTTACGATGTCCTAAAGTATAACCCTGTTGTCGGAATAATAGAATGGGTTAGGCTCGGATATTATCCTGGTCTGCCGGTAAGAATCGATTATTCCTACATTATGTTGTTTTCGCTTTCGCTCCTAACGATCGGACTACTGTTGGAAAAGCACGTCGTTCGAAAGGTATCGTAGCTCAGGAGTCGGGTGCATTCACATAAAAGTGGGCCTGTTCAGACCGCAACATCTGCATAGTTGTAGCTTTTGGCGTACGGGAGGTTCTCCGTATCCGCCGGTCGGATACCTCGATGAACCAATCACGTCGCCATGTCTCGGCATGGCCGGCCCGCGCTGGAAGAAGATGGGCGAGGCGGCGATCGAATTCCTCGACGGTTCAGCGAGGAAGCCATCGCCCTCGGCTGGACGGCCACCGACCTGTTCGGCGTGCACCCCACCGTTGGCGTGGTCTGGGTCGACTACTGCGGCGGCCTGATGATCAACGCCCGCCGCGTCGAGGCGATCGGCGACACCTGGATCCGGTACGGGAACCAGACTTTCCGTCGGGACCGGCCAGGGCGGCCTGTTGGCGTGCCGGTTTGGGAGGCGCAGCGTTAGGCGCTAGGCACGCCCCCCCGCGGCACGAGGCCGGGGGGGTGTGAGGTCTCACGGGGTGCTTACCGCGATGGCCGACCGTGTAGCGCGTGCGGCGGCACGGGCTAAGAACGAAAAAGCCCAGCGGCGGATGCCGGCGGGGCTCAACGCCAGGGCGGAACGATGCCAGCCTAGGCCATCAGGCCGGGGGGCATCCCCTTGAGCAGGACCGGCACCACCACCAGCATGACGATCGCGCCGAACTCCCAAGAGACAGGACTTAAGGCGTAGGTGCTTCGAGCGTTAGCCTGACGTTCGAGACGTCAACAGAAGCCCCAACCGTCCCTGTAAGATCGCATGTCTGTTGATCCGAACCACCAACCGCAGTGACGTCGCTCCATTGGCCGTCCGGAATGTTCTGCGCAGTCGGGGTGCCTTGGCTTTCCCAGGCGAATCCGATCGCGGCCCATAGACCACCCCAATCGTTGGCGCCGTAGCCTGCTTTCCATGTCCCCGGTGCGCCCACCTTGTCACCCTTGAGGCGCAGGGTGATGCGCGCTTTGGCCGACGTGACCGGGAAGGACTGAACGTATGAGCGACTAATCTTGGAGAGCGATTTGTAGCCCAGCATCATGATCGATGCTGTGCAGTTCGGCAGTCCCGATGAGACCACGTCGAAGGAAAGCGTTGCATCCCGCGCGTCGGGAGTTCCATATCTGAAGCCCACTGCGTCGGCGGCCTGGATGTCCTGGTACAAGAAGTTGCCTTGGTTCCCGTAGAACGTGACCAGTTGCTCTTGGATGACGGATACGCCTGCTGGCGCACCCAACGGCGAGACAAGGGCTTGGCTCAGCGTGACGGTTGTATCTGTCTTGCTGACGACGTAGGTGCCACGCTGGATTCCATTGATCGACCTAAAGTGGGCGTCGAAGGCGAACTCCACGTTTGCGCCAATCTGCACGCCTGCCGTGTTGGGGAACGTGAGGGTGGTGCTACCGGCCGGGGATGCCGAAGACGTTACGAGCTTCGTTTGACCCTGTTTCGTCGTCCCCGAGGCTCCGATCGTCCAATCATCGACGATACCTGAGCCAGTGACAGTAGTGACGCTCAGGACAAGCTTGGTGCCACTGTATGATGCGATAGTCCCGCTCATCGACTTCGAGAGATCACGGGCCGCAACAGCCTTCACCGGGAAGCCAGCGACGAAATTCAGTCCACGAGCTACGGTAAAGGTTTTAGTACCGGTTTCGATGGTGACGGGCCCCAAGGCTGCGAAGCCATTGAGCATACGGATGGCGCTGCTCCCCTCTCCCCACTTCACGCGCTGACCGGTGACGTACGGTGTCAGGGTAACTTGCTGGAAGATCCAGCGCCGAGGTCCGTAGACGCTCAGACCGTCATTGGGGACGACCTTAGGGGCGTTATCACCAACGGCACCATCCGGATTGACCCAGAGATTGCGCGTTGCGCCGTCAACCCGCTCCCGCCAGAGCAGCTGGTCCGCCTGTGAAGGCGCGCTGAGTGAAATGGCGGTGAACGCGGCAAAGATGATAGGAAGGGCGAAGCGGTCTGAGCTGGATGCCATACGCGGACCTAGCACAGTCACACGTGGCGCAAGGGAACAGATTAAACGCGGCCGCCATGCCGGCGGGGCTGAAGTGTCTCTGGGAGGAGGTGGCCGGCATAGGCCATCAAGCGCCTCGCGTCATCCGTTGGGCGGGGTGTCCCTGAGCATCCCTGCATTGCGCAGAACGGACGTGACGACGATGCCGAGGATCAGCCCGCACAGCGCCGCCATCCAGAGGTGGCCGGACGTGAAGGCGCCTTCGGGGCAGGACTTCATGCCGGCGGCTCACCGATGCCTCGCAGAGCCCCGGTGTGGAACCAATCGCCGATGTACGGGCGGGTTCGCTCGATCAGCGGGCGGATGTCGGGCCGGGTGACCAGCAGTAGGCCGACGACGAGCGTCGCAATTCCAACGCCGATGCCGAGTGCGATGCGGTTGCGCCGGGGGACCTGGCCGTCGAGGCTGCCCGGCGCGCAGATGTGAAGCGCCGCGCCGACCACCGAGCCCATGATAATGAACGAGACGATCTCGCTGTTGAGGAACCAGTCCGAGGGCGCGAGGCGGTAGGCGATGCTGTAGGCCGTCTGCCCGAGGTGCGAGGCGAACGACAGCCAGATCCCCACGATGAGATAGTCGCTCGAGATCGGATCGTTCTTCCACAGCGCGCGCCATGCATCTGGACCATAGACGTACAGGACGACCGCGTAGAAGCCGGCCGCCATCACCCGCGCAGCGAGGATCATGTCCGAGTTCGGGACGAAGAAGTTGCAGAGCTGGTAGCCGAGGAAGAGCAGCAGGGCCGCCCAGTAGATCGTCCCCTTGATGCGCACCGGCGTGTCATCCTGATAGATCACGAGCGATCCCCCTCGCGCTGTGCCGCGCGCTCTTCCATTTGCCGCAGGGTGGCTTCGACGGTGATGCGGACATCGCTCAGGCGCCGTGCCTGCTTCCGACGTGCTGCCTTCACCGCATCGACCGACATGACGTGGAGCGCCTGAGCGCGCTCCAGCCGATCGCAGTCGTGATTGCACTCGGGGCACACCTTCCGGCGCATCCAGCGCGTCAGCCATCCGAAGCTCATGGGGCGCCCCCTCGGCCAGCGAGGATGTCGAGGCGATTCCTGATGTCCTTCAGGGCATCCTTGGTGATCTCGCGGTTGCCCTCGTCGCCTTTCAGCGCCTCGGCTGCGAGCTTCGCGATCTCGATCTGCCCTTCGCGCACGTCGTCGAGCGCAGCGGACGTCGCGGCGTTGCCGGAGGCTTGGCGCTCCAGGGCGGTCGCCATCTGCCCGCGTTCCTCGATCCGGGCGACCATGCAATCGCGCCACCCGTTGAACAGGAAGCGAATCGTCAGCAGCGCGAGGGCGAGCAGGCCCCAAGGGCCGTAGTCCTTGAGGAGGTTCGCGAGGTCGAGCGCGGTCACGGTTCAGCGACGCCGGATAGCCTGGATCGCGGTCTGCGCGACCTGTCCCGCCGTCGGGGTGTTGCTGTTCAGTGCGAACTGGCGGACCGCGTCGGCGTTGCGCTTGCTGCTCTCGCTGGAGCCGAGCCAGTACTGGTAGACCGAGCTTGCCGCGCCGAGTGCGAAGCCGACGATGATGCCGTCCTCGCGAAGCCAACCCATGCCGACGGCAAGGACGATAGCGCCGAGCAACGCGTAGTTCATCACCGAGACTACGACGGGCCCCCAGGCGATCGGCGAGTGCGCCTGAACGAATTGCACCTCCATGGCGCGGGCATTGGCGAGGTCGGCGAGGTAGGCGTCCTGCCGCTTCGTCTCGGCCTCGATCTCGGCGAGCTTCACGGCGGCACCGTTCGGGTCGGCCTGGACGGCTGCCGAGACGGCCTCCGGGGTCGGCGCGACGCCGAGCGCAGCCGCAACACCCTTGCCGACCATAGCGCCGACGGTGCCGCCCAGGGGGCCGCCGAAGAGCGTACCGAGGGCGGGAAGTCCAATCTGGGCGAGCTGCCCGGCGAGCGAGGTCCAATCCATTACGCAGCTTCCTTCCCGAGGAGTTTCTTGAGCCAGGCGCCGAAGCCGACGGACGATGCCGGGGCGATGGGCATGGCGTTGTCATTGCGCGGCACCGGTCCGCTCAGCGGCGGCATGACCGGCGCGGGTGGCGGCAAGGGCGTTACGATCACGGGCGGCGTCGGCACCGAGCCGGCAACAGCACCCGGCCGGTGGCCGGCCTTGATCAGCGCGGCCTGGAAACCCTGCGCGTGCTGGCCGATCTCGGCGGCACGGTCCTGGCCGTTGATGATGCGGCGCGCGCCGGTCCAGTCGGCGCGGCCAGGCCCAAAGTACTGCGCCAACCGCGCGCCAGTGAACCATCCCTCGCGCATCCCAAGGAACAGGATCGCGGACGCGACGTCCGGGTGCATGGCGAGGTCGGGCGTCGCCTCGAGATCCTGGCCCGGCAGCAGGTATCCGACCTCGCGCAGGCGCGACGTGGCGCGGCGATAGTTCGACCGGCCGGTGAGCTGCAGCAGCCCGCGCCCGCAGAACAGCGCGCCGTCGCCGGGCTTGGTATTGCCGAGTTCCCTGGCCTTCGCCGGCCGGTCACCGGCGATGTCGTACATCCGGGTGTAGTAGGCGGTCCCGCCCTTCTCCTTGATCGGCTGCATCGTCCACCCGGTCTCGACCGGGCAGGTGCCGAGGCCGTAGGCGAGGTGGTCGGTCGGCGTGTCGGGCGGGCAGGCGTCGAGGATCGCCTCCATGCCTGAGACCTGCCCGGCGGTCAGGCTGCCAGGAAACGGGCGCAGGCGGACGGCCTGGAAGAACGCAGCCCTATCGAGCTCTGCGGCCATGATGGTCCTCACGATGTCAAAGAACGGAACGGGTCGGCGCGGGTTGTGCTTCTCGGAAGCCGGAGGCGCGCATGTTTGAGAAAGTCAGATCAATCGTCGCCAAGCAGTCGAGGCCGGCCGAGGCGCTCGCCGACGACAGGCCAGCGATGCCAATCGAGGAGCTGATGGGCAGCTTTCCGCCCATGAAGCCGGTGCGACCGCCGGCGGCGATCAACGACGACGTGATGGCGCCGGTATATGAGGTTGTTGAAGAGGAGCTCCGCCAAGCCGGGTTGCTCGACCGTCGGCACGGCTAAAAACAGCGATGCAAGGTGTTAGGAGCGCACGATCGCGGGAGGGCTAGTAATTATGCCGAACAACGACCAGCGGACCAAGCCGTGGCTCACGGTCGACGAGATCGCCGAATCTTTCGGGTGCCCGGTCGAAGAGATCGAAGTGTTGGCCCGGCGGAACAACTGGCCGAGCGTTCAAGGCAGTCATGGAGCGAAGTTCGCCGTGGAGCCAGAAGACGTGAAGAAGGCGATGGCGGACGCCTCTTGATCGATCCCCCACGTCCCCGTCTGAACTGAGCGTCACTCGTTGGCGAGCACAAGGTCCGCGGTCGGAGCCGGGAACTGGATGGTCATGCCGGTGTCGTTCACGCCGATCAGTGTCGTGAGCGGCGAGAACTCGGGATCGCAGAGCGCGACCGTTCCCACGTCGCCGACGAGGAAGGCGGACGGGATGGCGCCGCGGCGCTCGATCCGCACCCGGTCGCCGGGCTTGAACGGCGCGGCGGCCAAGCGGCGGAGGTATTCCGCGTGGACGTGGTCGGCGATCGCCGCCGGCGTATCGAGCGTGCGCTGCGTCGTGACGGTTTCGGTCAGCGTGATCATGCGGCGGCTCCCTTGTCGGCCGGCAGCGGCCACACCCCGGAAAGGTCGCCCTGACGCACGCGGTCCGCGCGCCACAGGCTTTCGTCTATCTCGGCATCGGAGAAGCCAAGGGCTGGGCCGAGCTGTATGAGCTGCGCGCGGATCACGGTGTTGGCGTATTCCAGCCGCTCGCGGGCGATGCGTCCCATCGGGTTTCCCGCTTTCACGAGCACGGCGACCTTGTCCGTCACCTCATCGATCCGAAGGGTGCCGTCATCGCGCTTCCACAGTGTGAGGCCGACCCGCCAATCCGACAGGGTCGGGTTGTCCGGGAGCGGCACGAGCACCGGCGGCGGCGTGTAGGCGGACAGGGCGCCGTCCTCGTATCGGCACCGCCCGATCAGGTCCGCGACCGCGCCATAGATCGCGTCATCGACCACGATGCAGTCGGGTTGCTCCACGTTGGAGCGCACCCGTCCGGTCACGATACCGCCTTCCAGGCGGATCAGGAGAAGTTCGGCCGGAGGCGACTGCGCCTCGCTCAGCTCAGCGCTTGGGATGCTCATGGCGTTCGCGCTCAAAAGTTCATTCCTCCGACTTGGATGTTTGGCTGCGAGATCGGACCATTGGCCTGTACGCGGAGCAATTGAAGCTGTACCCGATAAGTCGATCCGACGTTCAGATTGTTGATCTGAACTTGCGGATTGAGGTTGCCCGACCCCGTATATGCAACCGCCGGAAGACTAATGATTGTCTTTCGTCCAGTTGCAACTGTCGTTCCCCCAGCGGTCATATTGACGAACACGAGTTGGGCTTGAACGTCCGTCGCAACGCCCGATCCGTTCGTAAAATCCACTACCGCATAACCAAACATTTTCGTTGCAGTCGCAACGAAATCAACGGCGAGGACGTTGGTCCACACGCCATTGTTCGTGAAGTCTGATGCAGCCCCCTCCGCAGCAAATCCTGTGGTTGGGTACACGCCACCAAGAGCGCTCCTGGCACTTGCAGCATTCGCCTGCGTAAGGAGGCTTCGGCCGAAAGCAGTCGTCGCGAGGGCGGCGATCGCATCGAGATCCGCGTCCCAAGCTTGGACATCCTGCCCGGCGACCAAGCTCAACGCCGATCGAAGCTGAGCCGCCGTGATGGCGCCTTGCAAGCCGGCGACCGAGATGACTTGGTCCGAGGAGTCCACCTTCTCCCAATAGGTGCCGTCGGAGACTGCCCAATCGCCGATTTGCCAATCGGTGATTGGCCCGAAGGTCCCCGGTAGGCTCGTCGTACCGGCTGTGGTGACGATGAAGTACCAGCCTTTATTGGCCGAGGCTGGCGCCGGCATTGCCGGGCTGTTCGTCGCGGCATTCCAACCGCCGTGATAGAGCAGGCCGCCGAGAAGCGCGTCGGGCACCTGCGCGGTGGCGAGCTTGCCGGTAGCGGGATCGAGCATCGCGACGGTGGAGGCGAGCGCCAGGGGCGTGCCGTCCGCGCGCTGGTAGCTGCGCACCCGCCAGTTGCCCAGGGCGTCGGACATGGCGCGGAGCATGTCGCCGGCCCGCGTCGTGATGCTGGCGCCGGTCGGCAGGATCAGCGACGTGGCGTTGTGGACGAGGACATTGCCCCCATCCACGAAATGCACCTCGCGGACCTTGTGCTTACCGACGCCGAACGATGTGATCTGCCCCCCGCCCGTGATTGCTACCTTCGCGGCCGGCGCCGAGGCGAGATCGACCATGGCGGCCGACACCATCGTAGCGGAAGCCGCGAGCACATCGACGCCGCCAGTGGTCAGGTCGATCGTGAGGGCATCGACCGGCAGCGTGCCATCCGGGTAGGCCCGAAGGCCGAAAGTTTCCACCGAAGTCAGCGCGCCGCCGGTTGGCGTGTAGGACAAGGTACGCTGCTCCGCCCCGAGCCACGTCCGGCCGCCGATCGCGTAGAGCAGGCGTGAGATAGCACCAGGCGCATCCTTATCGAGCGCCAGCACCCGCGAGCCGAAGAGCAGATTGGTGAGCGGGCTGGTCAGGCGCAGGAGCGTCGCCAGCACCTGCGTATAGATGGCGATCAGATAGTTCGGCGCGGTGCCGTTGAAGTCGCGGGTGTCGATGACGAACGGCGCATTCGTGAACGCCGACGGAATCGGCCCGACGGTCGAGAGCGTACCACCGCTGCTACCGGTCGGGGTAACTGCGGCGATGATGAAGCCGTCGCCGGTCACCCGGTCGCGTGCGCCCAGGTTGATCACCATGCCGGGCAGGACCGCAGAGAGGTCCATGCCGGCGACGGTCACGGCGTTGGCGTTGGCGGCAACCGTTGCGGTTGCCGCCTGTGAGTAGAGCAAAGCCATGAGTTTTCAGCCTCGAATGATGAGGTGATGCAAGGATCGAGATCTGAGGAGAGTCAAGCTTTCATCGTCACGCCAGCGATGTGCAGCTCATTGATCTGCACCTTAGCGTCGGCGGTCCAACCTTGATAAGTATACTGCAACTGTATCCGGTGTTGCCCCGGCGCGAGGTAGAGGCAGCAAATACCAGCGAAGTCGGAGGTCGCGTTGGCGCCCAAGGTGATGCCTGGACTGTTGAAGGAAATGAACCCTCTGGCCGCCCCGTCGATCAGGATACGCATGCTCGAGATTGTTGCGTAGGCGCCCGTTTGCGCGTTCACTCCTGAAATTGTCAAGTTGCCAAATAGATTGATGATAGACGGAAGATCGCCACTGGTGACATTCCAGTAGTAATCCAAGGTCGTGTCGATGCGGTTGTTATTCGTTCCCGCTCCTCCGACGAGCAGGTAGGAGCCCATATCAACACGGAGAGGCGTCGAAACCTGCCCTGATGTCAGTATAAGGTTCGGCACCCGAAGATTGTAACCGTCGAATTGGAACGGGTAGCTCTGCCCACCATTCGCCGTGATTAGGAAGCTGTTGGCGTCGATGACAAAGCGCGACGAGCCGTCCGGCATCAGATCGAGGAAGTATCCGGCGTTGCGCACCACGCCGTAGCTGTCGGTCGAGACCTGTGCAGCGAGCCGAGCCGAGACACCTGCAGGCCCCGCCACAGCCGTCATTCCGAACCGCCCGTAGGCAGTCCCGAGGTTGTTTCGCGCGTACAAATCGTTGATGTAGGCGGAGCTGGAAGCATCACCCGCAGCACGGGCCGAGGCTTCACTTGCGACACCAGCATTCGCCGCGTCCGTCTTTGCATTCACAGCGTTGACGTAATTAACGATCGCCGCGTCCTCGGTCGCCCGAGCGTAAGCCTCGTTCGCGGCGACAGCCTCGGCGCTCCCGACGCGAGCGGTGACGGTGTCGATCCGTTGCCCGAGCGCCGCGTTCGCTGCCGACGTAGAGACGGACAGGTTGTAAACGCTCGACTCGACGGTGCCGAACCGAGCCGTGACCCCAGAGAACTGCGAAGCGGTCGCCCCCCGATCGCTGGCCTGCGTCTGCGCCAGCGATGTGATGTTGGCGCTGTTCTGCCCGACGGTCGCGGTGAGGCCGTCCACGCGCGTCGAGATCGCCCCGTCCGCTCCGGCCCGGGTCGTAGCTTCTGTGACGATCGATGCTTCCGCCGCCCCGATCCGGGATACCGCACCCGCGAGCTGCGAAGTCTGAGCGCTGTCGGCGGTGGCCCGGGCGGTTGCCTCGGTGGTGATCGCCGCCCGCGCACCGGCGATCCCGGCCTGCAGCAGGGTGGTCCGGGTCACCAGGGCCGAGTTCGTATCCGCCACCGCCGTGACTAGATCTACGAACTGCGCGCTGGCATCACCCTTGAACACCAAGAGGTCGGACCGCAACGACGCGGTAGACCGCCCAGCATCGTCAATGCTGGCGGCAATGTTCGTCGTCGCCGTAGCGAACTGCTGGTAGAGCCCCCCCTGCTGCCGCTGTATGAAGTCGAAGAACCCAGACAGGGTCTGCGGCAACAGCGCTAGGTCGGACTGGCTGCCGGCGGTCGCCTGCACGGCCTGGAAGATCCGCCCCTCGCTCGCTGAGATGCGTTGCTCTGCGGTCCCGAGGCGCGCGCCCTGTGCATCGACAGTAGTTTGCGACGCCTTGCTGGTAATCGCCGCCGCCTGTGCGTCGAGCTTGGTCTCCGCCGTCGAAACGCGGTCGGCCACCGCGTTGAACTGCCCCGCGGTGACGAGGTTCGTGATCGTCCCTCGCAGGGCATCAAGGGTCGTGCGGACGGTCGAGATCGAGGTGATGAGGCCCGAGAGGTCGCCGGTCTGCACCGAGCCGTACAGGTCGATTTTCTTAGACAGGGCGTCGACCGTGACCGAGAAGTTCGAGATCGTCGTGCCGACCGAAGTCTGCAGCGCCTCGATGGCGTAGAACCGCACGCGTCCCTGCGCTGGGATCGTTTCCAGGCCGGCCGTGGTGAGCGCGTCGCGGAGCGTCGACACGTCCTGCAGGTTCTTCGTCACCGACTGCGTCAGGATGTCGAGGTTCGACCGCAGGTCCGAGATCAGGGGGTCAACGTAGCCCTGCCGCACCGCCGGGTCCAGGGCCGCAAGTCGTTCAAGCCGATCAAGGAAGGCGCAGCCGACAAGGGGCGCGACTTCGTCGTGATCTTTGTCCTCGTCCCGCAGGTGAAGCTCCGCAAGCGCCTCGACGTGGATGCCACCGCCAAGCGCTGGGCCGCGCGCGTGCCGGCCGCGATCGAAGCGAACTGGAAGGCCTGATGCCGAGCAAGCGCGAACAGGTGATCCAGGCCGTCGTCGCGCTGATGCAGGCGGCCCTGCCGCAGGCCGCCCACTACCGGAACGAGGTCAAGCAGCGGGCCATTCCAACCGGCGGGTACGTCAACGTCGATGACGGCGAGCGCCTTGATCTGGAGCTCGTGGTCCCCGATCGTCCCGAAGGTGAAGCCCGACGGGTCGTGCACCATCATCAGGGCGCCGAGGGACATCACGACCTCGTCGCCAGCCATCGCAATGACGGATGCGGCCGAGGCCGCTATCCCCTCAACCACGATGACCTTCCGGCCTTTGTGCGCGGCGATCGCGGAATGGATGGCCGCGCCCTCAGTGGCGATGCCGCCGCCGCTATTCAGCCGGATCGTGACGTCCTGATCTCGGCCAACCTGGGCCAGCGCGAAGATAACGTCCGAGGCGGTGAAGCACTCGTCCCAATAGAGTTCGCCGACCGTGCCGGAGAGCACGATCTCGTTCCCATTGACCAGCACGGTCATGGTGGCTCCTGTCAGTTGGTAGGCTGATTGCCGCCGTCGTTAGTGGTCCCGCCGGGGACCGGGTCGTCAGTGGCCGGGGCTTCCAGCGCCTTCGCCGAGCGGCGCCCATCGCTGGAGTAGGAGAGCCCAAGGTCGTCGGCCCGCTCGTTATCGGCCGCGTTCTCGGCGTCGATCTCCTCGGCGTCGTAGCCGCCCTCGGAGACCTTCTGCGACCGGCTAGAGAAGCCGGCCTGAATCTCCATGGTCTTGCCCTGCACGTCCTGGACGGGGTGGATGTACGGCCAGGCCTGCGGGATCCACTTCACCGCATAGGCGTCCTGCCGGCGCATCCCAGTAGGAAGGGTCAGGGCGCCCGAGAGCAGGGCGAGGTCGATCCAGCGCAACCAGACCGGGCGGCAGAATTGGAAGACGATAAGCTGATGCTGCCAGCTCTCGACGACACGCCGGAAGTCGGTCAGCGCCGCGCGCATCGTGCGGTCGTTCAACTGGCTGTAGTCGCCGCTCAGGCTCTCGTAGAGAAGGCCTGCAGCGGCTGCGACGCCGCGCAGCGCCTGTCGTACGAACATCTCGAAGTTCGGCCCCACGTCCGGAGGGCTGGCGAAGGTGACATCCTCGTTGTCGGCCAGGACTCCCGCCGGAACATCCGCCGCTAAGATGGGCCGCTGCCTCTCGATCCCGAGGGAGGCCTCAAGGTCGCGCCAGTGCACCTCGCGCCACCGGTCCCATCCGCGCATCGCGGCCAGCCCGCGGGCGTAGTTCGCGCAGTCCAGCACCTCGTTGCGCCGCCCGCCGATCGGCACCCACTCGCGCCGCGTACGACCGCGCGTGACGTGGGTGACCAGTTCCTCGGCGGTCAGCTGCTTCACCTGATCCTCGGTGACGTCGTCCGGGAGGTGGACGAAGCCGGCCGGAAAGGCCTTGCCGTCGGACGGGCGGTGGAGCGCCAAGCACCCCATCAGTTCCTGCTTTGCGAACGACGCCCCGACCCGGACCGTCTTCAGGCCGCGTCGAAGCTTCTTGCCGGCCGGGGTCGCATCCTTGTTACCGACGCCCAGGAAGGCCGCCGCGTAGCTGTCCTGGCCGTCGACCGCGTGGACAGGCCGGCCGCCTTGCGTCCGGACAAAGGCGTAGACCTCGGCGGTGAAGCCGCTGGAATCTACGCCCCAGTCGCGGACGCGCATGTCGGCGCCGCTCTCGTGCTCCCAGGTCTCATCGAACATCGCCTCGAGGTCTTTCCAGACCTGGGCTCGGACCGTGTCGCCGGGCAGCACCCGGTGCTCGATCAGCCAGCGCTCCCGGTTGCGCCCGAAGGCCCAGACGCTCGCCTCGAGGCGGTCCTTCTGGACGTCGACGCCGCCGAACAGGATGAGGCCGCCCGCTGGGACCGTGCCGCTGCGGTAGCGATCCTTCCGTGCGTAGACGTCCTGCCACTCTGGCGCGTCGGCGCCCTCTTTCCACGTGCGGGCCAGCTGCGTGTTGAAGAACGTCCTCAACGCCTCTGGGCCTCGTCTCAGGGCTCGGGCGAACTTCGCCACCGTCTCGCGGATCGTCTGCTTCGGCGCGTAGAGCTTCGATGCCTGGAAGCCCGCATGGTCGTTCGGGACGGCTTCCACGCTGCAGTGCAGGCAGAGGGCCCGGGCGACGCCGTGTGCCTCAGGCGCCCAACGCTCCGGCGTTTGGTTCTCGCCGCAGCAGGTGAAGGTTCGGGTCTGCCGCCACTCCACCTTGCGCAGTGCGACGAGGCGCTGAGGCTCCGTCATCGGGTGTTCGCAGGCCACGCACTCGTAGCGGGCGGTCTCGGGCCGGATCTTGCCGGCCTCATCCTTGTCGAAGCGAACCCGCTCCCATTCGAGAGGGTGCCAGCCCTGGCAGCCCGGGCACGCGACGAAGGCCTTACGTTGGTCGCTCTCCTCGTAGGACGCCTCGATGGCGCTGCGGCCCGCGATCGTCGGCGAGCAGGCTCGCACCGAGAGGCTGTTCGCTTTGAACTCGGCCTGCCGTTCCTCGGCGAGGTCGATAGGCGAGCCCTCGCCGCCGGCGGAGAGCGGGTACTTGTCGATCTCGTCGCAGGTGAGCAGCCGGATCGGCCGCATCGCGAGGTTGGTCGGACTGTTCGAGCCCACGAGGGTGATGTGGCCGCCCGGGAACTGCTTGTGCGTTAGGGTGGCGCCGGCGTCCCGGGACTTCAGGTCCCCGAAGATGTCCTTCAGCACCGCCGTGTCGCGGATCATCGGGGCCAGCCGGTCCTTTGAGAAGGTCTCGGCCGCGTCGTCCTTTGGCTGCACCACCAGGATTGGGCACGGGTCGATGTGGATGAACCGCCCGAGGATGTTCTCGATGACGGTGGTTTTCAGCAGCTGTGTGCATGCCATCAGGGTGATGGTGCTGACGCCCGGCTCGGTCGCTGCCAGCATCGGGCCGCGGGCGACCTCGACGCGAGAGACGATGAAGCGGCCACCGTTGGACGATTCCTTGCTCAGGCGGCGGTAGCGCTCGGCCCACTCGACCACGTTCAGGTTCGGGGTCGGGGTCGCCCCCTTCCTCCAGGCCCGGCTCAGGCTCTCCGTGTCAGCCGAAGTCGGCCGGAGGATCGCCGAGCTCGGAGAGGTGCTGTTTGACATGCGCGTTCAGGATCGTCGTCAGCGCGCGGGGATCGACCTTGAGCTCGTCTGCCATCACGACGGCGATCCGGGCGGGCCAGGAAAGCCAAGCATCCCGGAAGTCCCGGGCGGTGTCGAAGAACAGCTTCTCGGCCGCCTCGCGGTCGACCAACTTGCGCTCGTTCTTCTCGACCTCCTGTTTGCGCTGCAGGCCGAGGAAGTTCTCCTTGCGCCGGATCGCCTCCGGCAGCGGTAGGTTCGTAGGATCCGGGGCCTCGTCGTCGCCGTGCTCGCCATCGCCATTGACCGGCACCGCACCAGGCCGCGGCATCGCCTCGCCGAGGGTCTGCCAAGTATCAGGCTTCGGCTTGGCGGGGGCCTTAGGCTCTGGCGCCGGCCTGTTACCTGGGGCGGCGCGTACCGGCCGGTGGGTAACACCGCCCCGATAGTTGGCGGGTCGCTGGTCCAGCACCCACTCGGTCGCTTCGACGTCGATCAGGCCGGCCTCGTTGAGGACGAGGATACCCTTCTGTTTCCAGCCTGTTACCGACTTTCGAGACACGCCGCGGCGGCGGGCGAAGTCGGCTTGGCTTAGGAATTTAGCCCCGGTCTTATCGGCCATGGGCGCTGTTACCTGTTACCCCGTTACCGGGTTTTGGGACCCTGGCGCTAGAAAACACCGGGGCCCCGACCACCCGTATAGGCGCCGGCCGTCCAGGGTCCCCACGGGGTGGGCGGCGGGGTCATCGCCCTCATGTCGGGCAGGGTGTGGGCGAAGGGCAGAGCAAAGCCCCGCAGCGATCCTCTCGCTCGGGGCGCAACTTTCCTTTTGGGAGAAGCGGCAGGACCTACAGCGGCCTCACATCCGTCCTCGCGCTCGATCCGTCCATATTGTTCTGCTATCGGCGCGAGCGACACAATAGACCCCATCGATCGGGTGTCAAGTTGCGCCTTGGCAAGGATGCTGAGTCAAAGCTCGCAGCAAACGGTTGCCCCGCGCCCGGCAAGGCTGTGGGGTTTCGTCGTTATCGTGTAGGATGAGAGGCGGATCACATAGGAGAGCAAATCCATGCCCCGCACCATTGCCCGGGTCGGAGGTATCGATGTCCTGTGTTCTGAGACGCTAATCATTGACGCTACACAATCAGTTCAGATATTTCCATTCGATGACGATCCCGAGTATTCATTTCTTATACAGGTTGATCTTGACGACGAAAGTCTCGAGGTGGGTCATTGGTCGATAGAAGCAGGCGACCTACCTCCAAAAGTTAGCATTAAGCGCGGGCTTTTGGGTGGAAGGGCCATAATAAGCCACAAAGTTCCTATTGCTCTTACAGAAACGCATAGCTATACCGCTAATATTACAACCCAATACACGGGACATTCCTCGTTTCGGTTCGTGACGATTTCGTACACAATCTTCAAGACTGAAATCTAGTGTCCGCTAGTCCGTACACTCCCCCAGGCAACGAGAGTGGAGATTCTGCGGAGGTATACTCCATGGAGAACCTGCGCCCGAAGTATCGTCCGCCTGCAGCCGCTACCGATCAAACCAGCACTGGTGGCACTGAGCCTCCAGCACCACCGCCACCGCCGCCGATAAGCCCCTCTGATAGAAAGCTGGCAGCTCGGCGCTTCAACGAAAGCCTGAAGCTGGTCACGTCGGGGCTAAGCGGCCTCGGGCTTGGCCTGTGCAGCGTCGCGTTTCTGCAACCGCTGCTTACGGACCCCGCGCTGTTCGTTAAGACGAATCGCCCTGTCTGGTATCTGATAGGCCTCGGCCTACATGTGGTAGGACACCTGATCGTGCATTTCGAACTGCGCAAGGAGGAATGATCCGATGACCATCGAGGTAGCGATCGCCGCCGCTGTGCTGGCGATCGTCGGCTGGGCATACCTTCACGTTGCGGGCAGGAAGTTCGATAAGAAATATCCTCTTCCCAGTGAGAAGCCTGCGCCACAAGAAAACCAGGCGGCAAGCCGCTAGAGCAGTGCGCTTCGACAGCCGCACATTGGCGACTGTCCTGTTGGGATGCGGCTCTACGGCTCCCTGGTCGCTCGCTTGATGCAGCGCCCGCTAATGTGGCCGATGGGCGCCCCGCCCTCTATCGCGGGAAGGGCCGTCTGCCCCCACGATTTGATGGTGGCCTCGCACGATTCCTTCGTTAGGAAATCGATGTTCCCCGACGAGAGGACACCGGCCGCCGATACGTATACCCAAATTATGATCCACATTTCGGCACCGTGCGGCCTTCGTTAGGCCGAGTTGTCCTACAGCGTTCAGGCGGCTCGCTCTACGTCTTCGATCGGCAGGCGGATGTCGCAGGCCGACCCCATTACGGTTAGCGAGATCACACCGACGGTACCTCCATCTGCTGACGAGACGAACTGGCCGATGAAGCCGGCGAACGGCCCCGAGGTCGCGCGCACGGCCTCGCCCGGCGAGATGGCGCCGATCGGCGTCCGGTTCGTCCGGCCGGCGACTTCATCAGCGCCCTGGTCGCGAAGCCACCGCATGCCGATGCGGTTGAGCTGCAGCGGGCCTCGCGTCTGCGAGCCGAGGATCCCGATCAGGCCGTGCACGTTGCGATCTTCGCCGTCGCGCTGGCGAAGCGCGGCCAGGGTGTCGTCGCAGAGGCCGCCCATCACGCCGAGGAACAGGTAGTGGCGTAGGATCGGGAACTGGCGCTCGCGCCGCGGGACGCGGAGGTTCGACCGCACCGAGCGGCGCCAGAAGAACTCGCACGGGACATAGGCGGCGAAGGGCGTTTCCCCGGCCCGGTCACCGCTCAGCATCGTGCCGCGGATGCTGGCGGCCGCCGATAGCTCCCGGCTCGGCGCCGTCGTCGCGATGTACCAGCGCAGGATCGATCTATCGCCGCCGAAGTTCGGGACGACGTTGCGGCGCCCCTCCTCGATCGGCTTGTCTAAGGCGATCTTGGCGTTGTGCTGCGGCGTGGCCTTGGCGTCGAACGCGCGCCCGTTTCGGCTGGAGGGCATGGCGGTGCTCCTAGGTACGCGACTGGATAGGGACGAACAGACGGATTCGCAGTGGCGGCTGCGGATCGTCAGATGATGATGCGGGGGACGATGATGTCGGGCCGGCCGGGCGCGATGGTGTGCTTGGCGTTCTCGTCGAGGACGTCGACCACACGGCCAGTGCTGGAGATGACGAAGGCGGCTTGACCAGGCGCGTGGTGGCCCTGGTAGGCCGCCAGCGCCGCGCCGACGTCCGAGAGCATCGCCTTGCGCCACGCACTCGTGTCGACCCGGTAGATCCTGCGCATGTAGCGAAGGAGAGCGTGGTCGGTGATGGTGGGTGCCAAGATCATGACGCTACCGCCCGCTCTGCGGCCGCATCTGCTCCGGCCTGCTCCGCCTCGCGACGGACGCGCCTAGCCTCAAGATCCGCGACTGCCTGCAACCTCTCGGCCGTGACCTCACGTGAGGGCCGGTCGTCCTGCCGGGCCCTGCGCGCATCCGCGGCGCGAGCGGTCTCTTCCACGAAGGCCTGATGCCGGCGCTCGACCTCGGCGCGCTCCTCGGCGGTCGGCGCGTGGTAGATCTCGGCGTCGAGGATGGCGTTGATCCGGGCGCGCTCGGCCAGATTCTTCGAAATCAGCCGGCGGCACACCTCGGCCATCTCGGCCGCGGTCGGGGCGTAAGTCTTGTTACCGGCCCGGCCGTCGAGGAAGCGCATCGAGGCCTCGACGATCGCCCATGCGGGATACTTGCTGAGCACGAGGATGAAGGCGCGCTTGGCGAGGGTCATGGCCTCTTCGCCGAGCGGCGCGGTCGCCATGCTGCTGCGGAGGATGCCAACCTGCTCGCGTATCGTCAGAACGTCTGCCTCAGCGAGCCCGCGATCGATCTCGTCCCGTCGGGCCAGCAGCAGCGCCTTCTGCTCTGCCGTCGGCTCATGCGCGGCCAACAAGGCGTAGCGACGGAAGTTGCCGGGGATCGTCTCGAGGTTGTTGTGCAGGTAGCCGACCACGGCCGCGGTCCGCTTCCCAGCCTGCGGGATCCCACCGGGGATCGCCGGCAGTCTCGCCTCCGGCTCGGCTATCGGGGAAAGGGAGGTGTTCATCGGGACCTCGCTGGCGGGATTCGTGAGCGTCGAAGGCATCGCCGGCCCAGAGGTCGGCTGTGGATGCGCGGGAGGGCGAGCCGCGAGCGCTCGGGCGCCCATCGCGGGCCGCGAACTTCACCTCGTTGCGGCACCAGGTGCGCCAGGCCGCGGGCCAGTCGATGAACTGCGAGCCGAGCTTGAGGTGGTGGTCGATGAAGGCGGGCCAGATCGCTGCGGCCCGAGCCGGCGCGAGGTTCAGCCGCTCGGCAGCCTGGGCTTCGTCCGGGCCGAACTGCCAGTCCCGGTCCACACCCGTCCGGGAAGGCCGCTTCTGTCGGGTCCGCGGCTCCGAACGAAGTGAGGAACTGATGCTTTCCCTGGATTCCCTGTCTTCTTCTTTGCGTCGGTCCCGCGTCGCAGGTGCGTCGTCGGTGCGTCGCGACTGCGTCGCCTGCGCGTCGCTAGGTGCGTCGGTCGGAAGGCTGACGCGCTGAAAACGATCGTATTTACAGATGATTACGCGCGTTGCATGTGCGTCGGCTTGTGCGTCGATAATCTCGGACTTCTTCAATCGACCCAGGTAGCGCCGCACGCGGGCTTCCGACCACTTCCACTTCTCGGCCATGAAGCGGGTCGAGAACGCGCACTGCCCGCGAGCAAGCTCGAGGATCGCGCTACCCACGCGCACCCGCGTCGGACGCCACGCTGCCTCACCACGCCCCAGATCAGCCGCTATGAGCGTGGCCGCGAGTTCGTGTCGCTCATCCGGCGGACACAGATCGCGGAGGCGTTGGGCGTCCCGGAAACGATCTTCGCCGACCCTGCGCTGATCGAAGTCACCTCGGACGAGCGCGACCTCATCGAAGCGTACCGCCGGATCGCCCCGGTCGCCGGCCGCACCAGCCTGCAGCGGGTGCTGCACTTCATCGAGTCGGGCCGCGAGGTCGCGTCATGCTGAAGCCCGGAGACATCCAGGGGTTCGACCTGGCGGCCCTCACCGACGCGCTCGACACCGCAGCGCTTCGTCAGGATCGCTGCCGCCGTCAGGCGCAGAGCATCGGCATACCGGCCGACTGCCCCGAAACCTGCCGGGCGGTCGATGCGATCGACGCAGATGCGGCAGCGCTCGCCGAGGCCAGCCGCTTCATCGCCACCGTGCGACGCTTCCTCGAGGATGAAGGTCATGCTCGTCGGCCGGCGCCGATCGCGGCCCTCCGTCTCGGTGCACCGAACCTTGCGATGCCGGGGCGGCCCAACCTGATCGCCCGAGCTTTCGCGATCGTCTCGCAAGCCTTCCAGACGACGCCGGCCTCTCGTGCAGAAGAGCCCTCCCAATGACCGCGACCACCCCCACGCTCGGGAAGGACAGGGCGGTGAGGCTGCGCCCGCTCATCATCGACAGCTTCGCGGGCGGTGGCGGCGCGTCAGAGGGCATCCGGGCCGCGCTCGGGCGCGATCCGGATTACGCGCTGAACCACGATGCGATGGCGCTCGCGATGCACCGGATCAACCATCCGGACACGCACCACATTGAGGAAGACGTCTGGAACGTCGACGCCCGCTCGCTCTGCGCGAACCGGCCCGTCGGACTCCTCTGGATGTCTCCCGACTGCAAGCACTTCAGCAAGGCCAAGGGCGGCAAGCCGCGCGAGAAGGCGATCCGCGGCCTCGCGTGGGTCGGCGTCCGCTGGATCAAGAGCCTGCCGGCCTGGCAGCGCCCGATCTGCGTCTTCCTGGAGAACGTCGAGGAGTTCCAGGATTGGGGCCCGCTGCTCGACGACGGCCGGCCGTGCCCGCTGCAGCGCGGCGCCACGTTCCGCAGCTTCGTCGCGGCCCTGCAGGCCATGGGCTACGCGGTCGAGTGGCGCGAGCTTCGGGCATGCGACTACGGCGCGCCGACGATCCGCAAGCGCCTGTTCCTGGTCGCCCGCCGCGACGGCAAGCCGATCGTGTGGCCGGCGGCGACACACGGCGCGCCGACGTCGGCCGGTGTCGTTGCCGGCACGCTGATGCCGTGGCGGACCGCAGCCGAGATCATCGACTGGTCGCTGCCTTGCCCGTCGATCTTCGACACCAGGGCTGAGATCAAGGCGAAGCACGGCATCAAGGCGCAGCGGCCACTTAAGCCGAACACGATGGCGCGGATCGCCAAGGGAACGTGGCGCTACGTCATCACCGCCGCGAAGCCGTTCCTCGTCCAGGTGAACCACGGCGCGGCGACCGCCGGCCGCGACCATGCCGCCGACGAGCCCGCGCCGACGATGACGGGGAAGCGCGGCGAGGCGGTCGTGATGCCCTTCGTCACCCTCGGGCAGCAGGGCGGCAGCAACCGGGACGTGTCCGACCCGCTCCACACCATCACGGCAAGCCCGAAAGACCAGAACGCGGTCGTGGCGCCCTTCGTGACCAAGTTCAATCGGGGCGCCACCGGGCACGAGATCGATCGCCCGCTCGCCACGATCACGTCGCACGCCAGCGAGACGCACGGCGGCGGCGCGGCGCCCCTCGGCCTCGTCTCGGGCATCCTGGTCCCGCGCTACAGCGAGCGCCCGGGCCAGGAGCCGCGGTCGCGGCCTCTCGACCAGCCGGCGCCCGTCATCGTTCCGACCGGGAACGAGGGCAGCCTCGCCGCGATCCACATGACCCGCCAGTTCGGCGCGTCGGTCGGCTCGGACGTTGAGGAGCCGGTCGGCACGATCACCGCCGGCGGTGCGGGCAAGGCTGGCGTGGTCGCCGCGTTCCTGGCCCAGCACAACACGGCCCGGGATGGTGCGGTGAATCCCGGGACGGACGCTCGGGCCCCGGTCTCCACCATCACGGCCGCGGGCGGGCACCAGAACGTGGTCGCGGCACACCTGCTGAACCTGCGGGGCTCCGATCGCCGGGACGGCCCCATCGACGCCCCGGCGCCGACGGTCTCCGCCGGCGGCAACCACGCGGCGGCCGTCTACGCCTTCCTCCAGAGCTACTACGGCTCCGAGCTTGACGGGCAGCGCGCCGACGCGCCGATCGGTGCCGAGACGACCAAGCCCCGGCACGGCGTCGTCACGGTCACGATCCAGGGCCAGCCCTACGCCATCGTCGACATCGGCATGCGGATGCTGACGCCGCGCGAGCGCTTCAACGCGCAGGGCTTCCGGCCCGACTACACGATCGATCGCGGCGAGCTCGCTGACGGCACCATCGTCCCGCTGACGCTCGAAGCCCAAGGCCGGATGTGCGGGAACAGCGTCTGCCCGGACATGGCCCGAGCCCTCGTCGCCGCGAACTACGCCGATCCCATCCAGAACGCTCGCCCACGGCCCGGCCCGGTCGCGATGCCCCTCTTCGCCGCGGAGTAAGGTGATGGTCGCCTACAGCTTCAAGAAGCGGTTCGGCCCGCCGATCCTCGCCGGGACGAAGGCGCAGACGATCCGTGCTGACCGCAAGCGGCACGCCCGTCCGGGCGAGCAGCTGCAGCTCTTCACTGGCATGCGGACGAAGCACTGCCGGCGGTTGGGCGAGACGGTGTGCATCGCGGTGCAGCCGGTGCGCCTCGTGTTCGCCGAGCGCGGCATCCCGGAGGCCTTCCAGGTCGACCACGTGCCGATCGGGCCGATGGCGATGGTGGCGTTCGCGCAGGCCGACGGGTTCGTCGACCTGGACGACATGCGCCGCTTCTGGTGGTCCGAGCACCCGCCCGAGGACGGTGACACCCTCGTCTTCGAGGGCTTCCTGATCCGCTGGCAGCCGCTCGTTCCGACCGACGCGTTCGACATCGCGGCGAGGGCGGCATGAGCGTCTACGTCGATCAGCCCATCTTCCCGTTCGGCCGGATAATGATGTGTCACCTGTGGGCCGACAGCCTCGACGAGCTGCTGGCGATGGTCGATCGCATCGGCGTGCAACGGAAGTGGATCCAGGGTCACCCGACGTTGTCGTTCGGCAAGCACCGCAACGCCTCATGGGTCCACTTCGACATCGCCAAGGGCAAGCGTACCCGCGCGATCGAAGCTGGCGCCATCGAGACCGACACGTACGGCGCCGTTTACTGGCAGGCCCAACGCGAAGGGAACACGGCGAAAATCGCGATGATCGACGGAGTTCGGGCCAGGCGGCGCGAGGTCGAGGTCGCAGCAGCCGAGGAGGCGCGGCTTGATGGATGAGGCGCGCAGGATCATCGACCGTGATGGGGGAGGGCGATGACGACGCTGCCCCTCGGCATGCTGCCGCGCGGCCTCACCCGAGAACAGGCCGCCGAGTACTGCGGGTGCGATTCCCTCGCCGCGTTCGACGATTGGGTGCGCCGGAGCATCGTGCCGAAGGCGATCCCGGGCACCGCTCGCTGGGACCGCAAGGCGATCGACCGCGCCCTTGATCGCCGGTCCGGACTTCTCGAAGCTGCCGACTCATCCTTCGAAGAGTGGGCGGCGAGCCATGCGGGTTAAGCTGAAGGGCATCAACACCGTCCGCTACCCGGCGGCCGATGGGTCGACGGTGACCTACTACTACCACCGCGCGACCGGCCGACGCCTGCAAGGCGAGCCCGGCACCGCGGAGTTCCAGGCGTCGTTCGAGGAGGCGGGGAGGGCGTCGTCCCAGGAGCGCGGCGCCGGCACCGTGTCGTGGCTGATCCGGCAGTACTGCGACTCGCTCCAGTGGAAGAAGCTCGCCGAATCCACCCGCGCGATCGGCGCGCTCAACCTGAAGGCCGCCGAGGCCAAGTGGGGCACGACCCCGCTCAAGCACGTCGAAAACCCGCGGAGCCGGCCGCTCTTCCTGCGCTGGCACGACAGCCTCGCGGAGACGCAGCCGCGGGCGGCCGACAACAAGCTCGCAGCACTCGCCCGCGTCTTCTCGTGGGGCTACGACCGCGGGCACGTCACTCATAATCCGATTGCCACCTTCGAGCGGGCCTACGGCAACAGCCGCGCCGAGCTCATCTGGCTGCCCGAGCACGTCACGGCATTCGAGGCCGCCGCCGGGCCCGAGATCGAGTTGGCGCTGCTGCTCGCACTCCACACCGGCCAGCGGCAAGGCGACCTGCTGCGTCTCCCGTGGTCGGCCTACGACGGACACGCGATCACGATGCGTCAGGGGAAGGGTGGCCGGAAGGTCTGGATCCCGGCGACGATCGCCCTCCGGGACGCTCTCGATACCGCGCCACGTCGAGCGACGATGATGCTGACGAAAGCTGACGGCGTCGCCTGGTCGAAGAGCGCCTTCCATCACGCCTGGAAAGCGACGTTCGCGAAGGCCGGCATCAGCGACGACCTCCACTTCCACGACCTGCGCGGCACGGCCGTGACGATGCTGTCGGAAGCCGGCTGCACGCCGCAGGAGATCGCCACCATCACGGGCCACACGCTGGCCTCGGTGAACAAGATCCTGGAGGTCTACCTGGCGCGGACGAAGGCGCTGGCGCAGAGCGCGATCGTCAAGCTCGATGCCCACCGCAGGAACGCGCGCTGATGGCCGAGGTGGCGCTACGCTGGAAGGCTGAAAAGAACCGTGGGCTGTTCGCGATCGTGGATGACGCGGACCTCCCGCTGGTCATCGGCCATAAGTGGCGCGCGCATCGGGTGAAGGGGTCGCACACGGTCTACGCTAAAACGTGGACGCGCAACGGCACCATCTTCATGCACCACCTGATCGTTGGCCGGCGACGCGGCAAAGAGGTCGACCACCGAGACGGTAATGGGCTGAACAACAGGCGCACGAACCTGCGCCACGTCACCCATCAAGAGAACCTGCAATCGTGCTTCGACATGCGCCGAGAGCGTCAATTTCAGGCGTGGTACGATGAGAAGCTGCAGGAGCTAAGTTGAACTTGGTTTGCAAGAACTTCTGCAAAAGACCGGGTGGCTCGCTGCCAGCATCCGGGACGCTTTGGGGAAAACACCAACAATAACAAGTTGGTGCGGCCAAGAGGACTCGAACCTCCACCCCTTGCAGGACTAGCACCTCAAGCTAGCGCGTCTACCAATTCCGCCATGGCCGCATCGGCACCCGTCGGGTCCCGTTCGCTTCTCCGAGATCCGGGTCCGCTGCGGCGGCCGGCGTCTCGGGTGAGCGGCGCAGCGGATACCAGATCGATCCCGATCCGACAAGCGCCGCAGCGCAGCAATTCGGTGCCGCGGCCGAAGTTATGATGCCGGCTCCAGGCGGCTTTCCAGGAACGGCACGGCGCCGTCGCCGATGGTGACGCCCGGCGTGCGCACCGAATCCGCCTTGCGGATCAGCTCCGTCACCTCGATCGAGATGCGGTTGCCGGTCACCACGATCTGGCCGCGGGCCACGGGATGGTCGTTGGCGAGGATCTCGACCAGGTCGGTCTCGGTCGCCTCCAGCTCGATCACCGCGCCGCGTCCCATGCGCAGCAGCATGTGCAGCGGCATGCGGGAGCGCCCGAGCACCACCGTGAGATCGACCTTGAGGTCTTCCAGAACCGCCACGCGTCCACCGCCCCCATGCGCCTTGCCACCGGCACGGACCGGTGGAAGGAGAGCATTCCCGACGAAGGGTGAAGCCTTGGTAAACGCCGCGCACCGTCTCGCGATCGCGCCCGACACCTTCCTGCCGCGGGCGGGCTCTCCGCCGGTGGGCTGGCGGATCAGCGATGCGCCGGTCGCCTACGACGCGGCCGTCGCGTGGATGGAGGCCCGCGCCGAGGCGATCGCGCGCGGGCTGGCGCCGGAATGCGTCTGGCTGCTGGAGCACCCAGCGCTCTACACCGCCGGCACCTCGGCCCGCGAGGCCGACCTCGTCGCGCCGGCGCGGCTGCCGGTGTACCGGACCGGGCGGGGCGGGCAGTACACCTATCACGGCCCCGGCCAGCGGGTCGCCTACGTGATGCTCGACCTCAACCGCCGCCGCACGGACCTGCGCGCCTACGTCGCCTGCCTGGAAGCCTGGATCATCGCGACGCTCGAGGCCTTCAACGTCCGGGCCGAACGCCGCGAGGACCGCGTCGGCGTGTGGGTGCGGCGGCCGGAGAAGGGCCAGGAGAACGGAGACGCCGTCGAGGACAAGATCGCGGCGATCGGCATCCGCGTGCGGCGCTGGGTCAGCTTCCACGGGATCAGCCTCAACGTCGAGCCCGACCTCGCGGACTTTTCCGGCATCGTCCCCTGCGGCATCCGCGGCCACGGCGTGACCAGCCTGGCCGACCTCGGCCGCATCGTCGCGATGCCGGAGGTCGACATGCAGCTGCGGGCCGGGTTCGAGGCGGTGTTCGGGGCGACTGTGGACGAGGCGGAATAGCGATCAGAAATCCGCGTGCAGCCGGGTGGCGAAGAAGTCCGCCGGGCCCCGGTCGCGGTTGTAGGCGGGGTTGATCACCCGCTGGTAGTCGAAGGTCAGGGTCACGGTCTTGGTCAGGCCGATGGCGTAGTAGGCCTCGAGCGCCCGCTCGGGGGCGTAGTTCAGGCGCCCGTCGCCGATCAGCAGGCCGAGGCCGCCGGTGGCGAAGTAGGCCTGGTGCGCCTCGGTGAGGCCGTTCACCGTGGCGCCGAGGCCGACCGTGTCGCCTGCCCGGCCCCAGGCGGTCCCCTTGAGCGAGACGCCGCCCGACGCGCTCCGGTCGACGTCGGTGAAGGACAGGCTCTCGTTGCGCCCATCCGACAGGCTGACGCGGGCGAAGACGCCGAGATCGGCCGTGACCGCCTGCTCGAGGTTGACGTAGCCGCCGGTCTTGCGCCGCGGGCGGCGGGTGGCGGCAACCGCGTCGTTGACGTCGTCGAAGACGCCCGACTGCGTCAGCGCGACGACCTGCCGATAGCGCGCGGTGTTGCCCTGGTTCGAGAAGAAGCCGATCCGCACCCGGCCCGGCTGCTCCAGCGCGGGCAGGACGTAGCGCCCCTCGAACTCGATGTTGGCGCCCTGGCGGTCGAACACCCGCGGGTCGAGCACGTCGCTCGACGGTTCCTTGGGCACCTGCGTGTAGGCGGCGCGCACCGCGAACTCGGCGCGGTTGTACTCGACGTAGACGCCTTGCGTGAAGCCGGGGAGGTTGGCCGGGAAGTCCCAGGCCGAGGCCGCCCAGAGCGACCAGTTCATGAAGTCGACGCGCGGATCGTGGGCGTAGACGTTGCCGTCGAAGAAGTCGCCGAGCGCGAACTTGCCGGCGACCACCGTGATCCGCTCGACGTCGCGGCGCGTGGCGACCTGGTTCGGGCCGTCGGGCACGTCCTCGGTCTCGCCGCAGAGGCCGAAGGTCTGGCGCACGAAGTAGCGGTTCGAGCGCAGCTTCGGGAACGGGGCGCCGGCCTTCTGCGCCTCGCCGTTGACGAAGCCGGCGACGCCCAGGGTCCGCGACAGGCCGAAGCCCTGGCTGAATTCCGGGTTGTAGTAGAGCTCGGTGCCCTCCCACAGCTTGAAGCCGACGAAGGCGGTCGCCGTCGTAGTCGCCTGGGCCTGGTGCGGCACCAGGCTGTTCGGGCCGAGATAGGGCGAGCGGAACCCGGTCACGCCCTGGTTGATGAAGGTGGTCTGGCCGTGGAGCGAGAACCGGCCGGTGTCGCCGTTGTCGGGGTCGTGCGGGGCCGCCTCGTCAGGCTCGGGCGGCAGCCGCAGCCCCGCCGGATACCAGGACAGCCGCGCCAGCATCTGGTTGGAGGTGACGTGCGCCTGCGTCGACACCGGGCCGAGGCCGGGCACCGCGCCGAGGTCGAACCGCCCGGTGCTGCCGAGATCGATGTAGCGGTAGTCGAGGCCGAGGGCGAGGTGCTCGGTAATCGCGTACTGGACGCCGGCCCCGAGGGTGAACCCGAGGGTTCCCCGGTCGGTCCTGGCCGTCGCGGCGGGACCGCCGGCGCGGTCCGGATAGGTGGCGAGGAACCGCGTCTCGGCGCCGGCGAGGCCGAAGGTCGCGTAGATCAGCGCGCGCTCGAAGGCGAAGCCGAGGCGGGCGCGCAGGGCGCCGTAGAGGTCGGTCTTGGCGCGGATGACGTCGAAGACCGGGTCGAACCCCTCGTAGCCGAAGCCGGCGGCGGTCGAGGCGACCGGGCGCTTGAGGTTGGCGCCGGCGATGTCCGCCTCCAGGCCGTAGAGCCACGGGCCGGCCTGCCAGTTCCAGCCGCCGAACACGCCGCCGACGGCGGTGGTCGCCTCGCGGCTGCGGTCGGCGCGGCCGGTGGCATCCCCGGTCTTGAACGGCGGCACGGGGCGTCCGCCGATCGTGGTCGGTTCGAAGCCGAGGGCGCCGAAGGAGCCGCCGGCACTGCCCTCGAGCCCGAGATAGCCCCCCGACCAGTCGACGAAGGCGGGCGCCGGCGCGCGCGTGACGGCGGGATCGGCGCCGAAGGCCTGCGCCGGAAGGAGGCAGGCACCGATCAGCCAGGCCGCGCGGCGACCGGCGACGCCCATCGATCCGGCGCTGTCCGCCTCGCCCCGATGCCGCATCGCCCTGATCCCCCGCACATTCCGATGCGAGGTATAGCATTGGCTATAACTGCGGCAATCCCGGCCCTGCCGGCCTGCGCATTCCCGATCGCGACGTTGCAAAAATGCCCCGCGCTCGATGACGCGCGGATGACGCCGGTGTCGGTCAGGCCGAGCCCGTCGCGACGGGACGGCTCGGATCGCCCCCCCACTCGGACCACGACCCGTCGTAGAGCGCGCGGGCCGGGCGGCCGAGGCGGTCCAGCGCCAAGGCGACGATCGCCGCGGTGACGCCTGAGCCGCAGGTGGTGACGATCGGCCGGTCGGGGTCGACGCCGTTCTCGGCGAAGACCGCGCGGAGCGCGTCCGGCGCCTTGAGGTGCCCGTCGGTCAGCAGCGCGGCGTAGTGCAGGTTCCGGGCGCCGGGCATGTGGCCGGGGCGGACGCCGGGGCGGGGCTCCGGCTCCTCGCCGCGGAAGCGCGGCGCGGAGCGGGCATCGACCACCTGGGCGGTGCCGCCGGCCAGCGCGCGGGCGACGTCGGCCGCGTCGGCGACGGCGCCGTGGTCGAGCCGGGCGGTGAAATGGCGCCGGTCGCGGACCCGCGGCTCGCCGTCCTCGGTCGGGTAGCCGGCCGCGACCCAGGCCGGCAGGCCGCCGTCGAGCACGCAGACGTCGCGGACGCCGAAGGTGCGCAGCATCCACCACACGCGCGGCGCCGAGAACAGGCCGAGCCCGTCGTAGACGACGATGTGCAGCCCGTCGCCGATGCCGAGCGCCCGCATCCGCGAGGCGAACACCTCCGGGCGCGGCATCATGTGCGGCAGGCCGGATTCGGTGTCGCTCATCGCGTCGATGTCGAAGCGGACCGCGCCCGGGATGTGGGCGGCGCGATACTCTTCCTCCGGGTCGCGCCCGGCGGCGGGCAGGTACCAGGAGGCGTCGAGCACCACGATGTCGGGCGCATCCAGGCGCTGGTGCAGCCATTCGGTCGAGACGAGCGCGGTGTCGGCCATGATGCGTCCGGGAAGTCGTTGCGGGCGATGTCGGCGCCACTCAATCACAGGGTGGAGACGGATGCACGCCCCGCCGAACGGTGCGCGGTCGCTAGGGCGGGCTTCGTTGGGAAGCCGGCCCGGGCGTCGCCGATCCGCCGCAGCCGTCGCGGATCCCGTGCCGATGCTCCATGCTGCAGGGCAAGACATCGTGTCGCGCCGGTGCCGCCGGCTTAGGTCCGCGTCAGACCCTGAAGGCTGTGCGCGGTTGCAAGATGCGCGGGGCGGTCTTGTTTCCGCGGAGAACAAGACCAGTTATAACAACACCATGACACTGTCGCGCCGGCATTTTCGCCGGACCCGTATGGACCGAACGTCTCGACGGCACGGAGCATCGTGCGTTGCGGGATCGCTCGATACGGTGCGGCGTTCTCTCACCATCCCCCTGCCGGGCGGCCGTCGGCGCCAGCATGAGATTCCGCGAGCTTTAGTGCGATGAACCAACTCGTCCGCATGTCCCAGATCGGCGAAGCAGAGACCCTCACCGAGCCGTCCGCCGAGTTGCGCGTGCCGTTCGCGCAGTCGGGCGCCTTCGTGTGCAAGTTCATCATCGGCGAGCCGAACGATCGCGCGATGTGCTGCGGCGCTCCGGTCGCCGAGGGGAAGAGCTGGTGCGCCTTCCACCGCCGCATCGTGTTCGAGCCGACCCGCCCCGGCCGCATCCGCTGAGCCCAGCGGCCGGCATCGAGGACTGCGCGAGCACGGCGCGGTCGTACGCGGATCGTCGGCGCCCTCGTGATCGAACGAGGGCGCCCGCACGCTAGTCCAGCCCGTCATCGTCGTCGTAGGGCCGGTAGCTGCGCACCATCCGCCCATCCGGATACTGCACCGAGCGGGAACGCACGACGAGGTAGCCGGCGGCCTGCGCCGCCGCGATGCGGCGCATCCGGTCGTCGCCCTCGGCGAAGATCGGGTTGCGCTCGCCATCGCCCGGGCCCACCACCCGCCCGACCGGCAGCGGAGCGTACGGGTAGGGCGGCGCTGAAAACGTCCGGGGCGTGTAGGCCCGCGCGGCGACCCGGCGCATCACCGGCCGCGCCGCCTCACGACGCTCGACGACGCGCGGGGTCGCGATCCGGGCACGCGGTGTCGCGGCGATCACCTGCGGATGCGTGCGCCGGACCTCGCGCACCCGCTTGCGCACCGGCACTGCCGCCTGGCGGGTCGGCGAGGACGCCGGTGCCGTGGCCTTGCCCGCCGTCTCCGACCGGTTCGACGCGGCTCGTTCGTCCGCCGATCGGCTCGCGCTCGCTGTCGGCTCCGTCACCGGAGCGGCGGGGATTGCCGCGGCCGGCGGCGCGGCGGGCGTGGTGCTGCGCGCCGGCGGATCGGTCCAGGCGCCGTTGGGGGCGGTCTGCGCGGAGGCGGCCGTCGTGCCGAGCGCCAGGCTCAGCATCAGGGTCGCCCTGAGGATTCCACCGGCTCCGATCGACATCGCGCACTCCCTGGCGGATGGCGGCGGCAGCGCGGACGACGCTGCCTGCCTCGGCACAATTCTTACCGAGATCTTACGACAGCGTCCACGAGGATTGTCCTCGCCCGGTGCCGCGCGGCACGCGATCAACAACGTACCCGCGGCGACCAGTGCACGGCGATCGGGCCTGCGTCCGAATGCCGTCCGGCGCTACTCCGCCGGCACGCCGTGCCCGCCCGGCGCCCGCACCGCCGGGGTCGCGGCATCGGCCTTCTCGCCGGCGAGCACGTCCTTGCGGCGGAAGAGCCGCATCACGACCACGAAGAACACCGGCACGAAGAACACCGCCAGGATGGTCGCCGAGATCATGCCGCCCATCACGCCGGTGCCGATCGCCTGCTGGCTCTTCGAGGCGGCGCCGCTGGCGATGGCGAGCGGCACCACGCCGAAGATGAAGGCGAGCGAGGTCATCACGATCGGGCGGAACCGCAGCGTCGCCGCCTCGATCGTCGCGTCGACGATCGAGGCGCCCGGCTTCCACAAGTCCTTGGCGAACTCCACGATCAGGATCGCGTTCTTGGCCGACAGGCCGATGATCGTGATCAGCCCGATCTTGAAGTAGACGTCGTTGGGCAGGCCGCGCAGGTAGACCGCCGCCACCGAGCCGATGACGCCGAGCGGGATGACCAGCAGCACCGAGACCGGGATTGCCCAGCTCTCGTAGAGCGCGGCCAGGCACAGGAACACGATCAGCACCGAGAGCGCGAGCAGCAGCGAGGCCTGGGAGCCGGCCTGCTTCTCCTGCAGCGACTGGCCGGTCCAGGTGTAGCCGAAGCCCTTGGGCAGCTGGCCCATCAGCCGCTCCATCTCGGCGATCGCGTCGCCCGACGTGTAGCCGGCGTTGGGCTCGCCGGTGATGCGGACCGACTGGTAGCCGTTGAAGCCGACGATCTGCTGCGGCCCGACGCTCCATTTCAGGTCGGCGAAGGAGGACATCGGCACCATCGTGCCGGAGGCGTTCTTCACCCCGTAGTTCAGGATGTCGGTCGCCTGCATCCGCTGGAGATCCTCCGACTGGACGATCACGCGCTGCATCTTGCCCCGGTTCGGGAAGTCATTGGTGTAGACCGAGCCGAGGTTGACCTGGATCGTCGCGTTGATGTCCTCGAACTTCACCCCGAGCGCGGCGGCCTTCTCGCGGTCGATGACGAGCTCGGCCTCGGGCGCCGGCGGCAGGCCCTCGATCTTCATCTTCTGCAGCACCGGGCTCTGCATCGCGAGCTTCAGGAGCTGTTCCTGCGCGGCGAGCAGCGCCGAGTAGCCCTTCTGCGCCCGGTCCTGGAGGCGGAACGAGAAGCCGGCGGCGTTGCCGAGGTTGTCCACCGGCGGCGGCTCCTGCGCGTCGACGATCGCGTCGCGATAGCCGGAGAGCGCCTTGTTGGTTCCGGCCACGAGCGCCGAGGCCGCGTTCGCCGCGTCGCGCTCGCCCCAGGGCTTCAGCGTCACGAAGGCCTGGCTGGTGTTCGAGCCCTGGCCGGAGAACGAGAAGCCGTTCAGCATCGTCACCGTGGCGACGCCGGGCTGGGCCAGCAGATGCTCCTCGACCTTGCGCACGGCGGCCTGCGTCCGGTTGAACGAGGCGCCGGGCGGGGTCTGGATGTCGACGGTGAAGAAACCCTGGTCCTCCAGCGGCAGGAAGCCCTCGGGCAGCCGCGCGAAGGCGAAGGCGACGCCGGCGACGAGCGCGAGGTAGACGATCATCACCCGGCCGGACTTCTTGATGAACCACGCGGTGCCGCGGCCGTAGCGCTTGGTCTCGCGGTCGACGATGCGGTTGAACCAGCCGAACACGCCGCCCTTGGAATGGCCATGGCCCTTCGCGACCGGCTTCAGCAGCGTCGCGCACAGGGCGGGGGTGAGCGAGAGCGCGAGCACCGCCGAGAAGGCGATCGAGGTCACCATCGCGATCGAGAACTGGCGGTAGATGATGCCGACCGAGCCGGGGAAGAACGCCATCGGGATGAACACCGCGATCAGCACCAGGGTGATGCCGATGATCGCCCCGGTGATCTGGTCCATCGCCTTCTTGGTCGCGTCCTTCGGCGACAGGCCCTCCTCGGTCATGATGCGCTCGACGTTCTCGACCACGACGATGGCGTCGTCGACGAGGATGCCGATGGCCAGCACCATGCCGAACATCGTCAGCACGTTGATGGAGAAGCCCGCGAGCAGCATCGTGCAGCAGGTGCCCATCAGGGCGATCGGCACGACGATGGTTGGGATCAGGGTGTAGCGGATGTTCTGCAGGAACAGGAACATCACCACGAAGACGAGCACCACCGCCTCGACGAGGGTGTGCAGCACCTTCTCGATCGAGGCCTTCACCGCGGGGGTGATGTCGTAGGGGATGTCCCACTTCAGGCCCGGCGGGAAGAACTGCGACAGCTCCTCCATCTTCTTGCGGATGGCGCCCGCCGTCTCCAGGGCGTTGCCGTCGGGCGCCAGCGTCACCGAGATGCCCGCGGCCTGGCCGCCGTTGAGGCGGGTCGAGAACTGGTAGGCGTCGCCGCCGAGCTCGATCCGCGCGACGTCGCGCAGGCGCACGTTCGAGCCGTCCGAGTTGGCGCGCAGCACGATCGCGCCGAAGTCGTCGACCGAGGCGAGCTGGCCCTTGACGATGATCGGCGCGGTGATCGCCTGGCTGTACGGGCTCGGCTGCGCGCCGACGGCGCCGGACGCCACCTGGATGTTCTGGTTGCGGATCGCGTCCGTCACGTTCTCGGCGGTGAGCGAGAGCCCGCGCAGCTTGTCCGGGTCGACCCAGATGCGAAGGCTGCGCTCGGTCGAGTACAGCGTCGCGCGCCCGACCCCGGGAATGCGGCGGATCTCGTTGATGACGTTGCGGATGAGGAAGTCGCCGAGCCCGATCTCGTCCATCTTCCCGTCGGTCGAGACCAGGGTGATGATGTTGAGGGTGGCGGCCGACGCCTCCTCGACCAGGATGCCCTGCTGGCGGACTTCGGCCGGGAGGCGCGCCTCGACGCGCTTGAGGCGGTTCTGCACCTCGACCGAGGCCAGCGCCGGGTCGGTGCCGGGCTGGAAGGTGGCGGTGATGTTGACGGCGCCGAACGAGTCGCTCGTCGACTCGAAGCTCATGATGTTGGCCGCGCCGTTCAGCTCGTCCTCGATCAGCCGGGTCGTGCCGGTGTAGAGGCTCTCCACCGAGGCGCCGGGATAGGCGGTCGACAGGGCGATCGCCGGCGGCGCGATCACCGGATACTGCGCCACCGGCAGCAGCGGCAGCGCGAGCGCGCCGCCGAGGATGATGAACAGGGCGACGACCCAGGCGAAGACCGGCCGGTCGATGAAGAAGCGTGCCATGGATGTTCCGGATCAGCCTGTCGGGTGGTCGGTCGTCGGCGCGTCGTGATCAGTGCAACTTGCTCAGCGCGTCTTGGCGGCGGCCTCGGCCTTGCCGTCCGAAGCTTTGCCGTCCGAAGTCTTGCCGTCCGAAGCCTTGATCGCGCCGGCCTTCGCCGCGCTCGCCTTGGCTTCGGCGGCCCGGGCCTCGGCGGCCTTGGCCTCGGCCATCTTGGCTTCGGCGACCTTCGCCTCCGCTTCGGCGACCTCGTCGACGTCGTGCGGCATGGCCTCGGCGGTCTCGTGCGGCGGCGTCTTGTCCACCGGCTTCACCTGCTGGCCGGCGACGATCTTCTGGAAGCCCTCGATCACCACCCGCTCGCCGGCCTTGAGACCGTCGCGGATCAGCCAGTTGGTGCCGACCACCGGGCCGACCTCGACCGGCTGGAGCATGACCTTGTCGTCCGCCTTGACGACCCAGACCTCGGCCTTGCCGTCGTTGGTGCGCTGGATCGCCTGCTGCGGCACCGCGATCGCATCGGAATCGATGCCCTGCTTGATCCGGGCGCGCACGTACATGCCGGGGAACAGCTCGTCGTGCGGGTTGGGGATCTGCACGCGCAGCGTCACCTGGCCGGTGCTCGGGTCGGCGGTGACGTCCGAGAACAGGAGCCGGCCCGCCATCGGGTAGAGGGCGCCGTCGTCCATGATCAGGTGGACGTTGGCGGAATCGCGCTCCAGCCGCGAGAGCTCGCCGCTGGCCAGATCGCGCCGGAGCTTGTTCAGCTCGCCGACCGACTGGGTGATGTCGACGTAGATCGGGTCGAGCTGCTGGATCGTGGCGAGCACGCCGGTGGTGCCGGATTCGATCAGGGTGCCCTCGGTGAGCAGCGCCCGGCCGATGCGGCCCGAGATCGGCGCGCGCACATCCGTCCAGTCGAGGTTGAGCTTGGCCCGGTCGCGGGTCGCCCGGGCGCCGGCGACCTCGGCCTCCGCCTGCTTCTTGCCGGCGAAGGCGGTGTCGTACTGGGCCTGGCTCGCCGACTGGCGGGTGAGCAGCGTCTCGAGGCGCTCGGCCTGCTGGTTGGCGAGGACCAGGGCCGCCTCCTGACGCGCCAGCGCGGCCTCGGCGCTCATCAGATCGACCTGATACGGTGCCGGGTCGATCTTGTAGAGGACGTCGCCCTCCTTGACCTGGCTGCCCTGCTCGAACAGCCGCTTCACCACGAGGCCGGAGACGCGGGACCGCACCTCGGCGATCCGCATCGGCGCGACGCGGCCGGGCAGGTCGCGGACGTAGGGGATCGCCTGGGGCGCCACCGTGACGATGCTGACCTCCGGCGGCGGAGGCGGGACCGGGGCCGAGGCCTGCTTCTGGTTGCAGGCGGAGAGCGCGACGAGAAACACCCCGAAACCGAGCGAGGCAGGGCGCATCCGGCGGGCGGACAGGGAGAAGGTCAAGGTCGGGTCGCTCCTGCGAAACGCATCTCGGGGAAGGCCGAGGCGAGGCTCGGCCGTCCGGTGTGTGTCGGTGGCGCGTGGTGCCGGATCGTTCGGCAACGGTCGCCCGCTCGAGGGGTCGGGGCAACCGCGAGGACAGCGCGAGACCCCCGCTTTCGCAGGACATCTTGGCGATCCCGCGACGACGGGCGGAAAGTCCGCGCCGTCGGCCCTTCAGGCGAGCCGGGGCGGGCGGTCGGGCGGTGCGGAAGCCCGGGCGCGCACGACGGCGCGGCCGCGTGGAACGAAGGCGGATCCGGACAGGCATCGGAGGAGGTGCGGCAGCGGATCGGCGCAGGCCGGGCGTCCGGCCCAATCGTCGGCCTCGACCGCGTGCGGCGCGACCATGTCGACCGAAGCGTCGGCGGCGTCGGCCAGGACCGACCGGGGAGCCGTCAGCGTCGAGCCGCTGCCCGAGACGGCGGCACCGGCCTCCCGAGGGAGACCGACGACGAGCAGCAGCACGCCGACCACGAGAGCGACGAGCACCCGCAGCATCGTGGCACGAGCGGCCACGCGGGCCGGCGCAGCGATTTCGGAGGGGCATGTCACGGCTCCCATAAAGGCTCTGCCCCATCGCGGCACAACCGGCTGCGACATCTTGTCGAGAGGGTCTGCGAGAAATCCGGGAACCAATCGCCCTCCGCCTCCGACCGGGTGGAGGGCTTTCCGGGTCGGCAGGCCGCGATCCGCCCGCAGGAAGTGTTGCGGCGATCCCACAGGCGGCGCGTTCCGGGCCCCCAACGCATCCGACGTCCGCCGCTTGCCGCAATGCCCGCCTATCCGGCGGCGGATCGAACGAACCACCGGAGGACCTGCATGACACGCCGCATCGCCACACTCTGCCTCGCTGCCGGGCTCGCGCTCGGCGCCGGCGCGGCGCACGCGAACCCGTTCGATGCCGGGCCGATCGCCGACTTCATGAACATCTTCCGCACCCAGGCGATCCCGCGCGAGACCATCGCCTGGAAGGGCAAGGAGAAGCCCGGCACCATCGTCGTCTCGACGAGCCAGCGCCGGCTCTTCTACGTGCTCGGCGGCGGCGAAGCGGTGCGCTACGGCGTGGGCGTCGGGCGCGAGGGCTTCTCGTGGTCGGGCGAGAAGAGCGTCACGATGAAGAAGGAATGGCCGTCCTGGCGGCCGCCGTCGCAGATGCTCGCCCGCCGCCCGGACCTGCCCCGCTTCATGGTCGGCGGCCAGGACAACCCGCTCGGGGCCCGGGCGATGTATCTCGGCTCCTCGCTCTATCGCATCCACGGCTCCAACGAGCCCGAGACCATGGGCGCCGCCGTCTCTTCCGGCTGCATCCGGATGACCAACAAGGACGTGGTCGACCTCTACGATCGCGTCCGCGTCGGCACCAAGGTGATCGTTCGCAACTGATGGTTGATGGCGGCGGGATGGGGCGCCGGTCTTCGTCCCGCCGTTACGAAGGGCTTCGCCTGGGCAGCCGTCGCCTCGACCGACAAAATTACAATTCAAGATTGTAATTTTAAGTCTTTGACAGCGTTTGCCGTGAAATCCTGCCGTCCGCGCCCGATCGGGCGTCCGGGACGGTTTCGCATGGCGGATGATCGAGCAGGCTCAGCGGCGATGCGCGACGCGCGGACGGCGTCGGTCGAGGCGTCGCTGCAGGGCCTGATCGACCTGGCCGCGGACCTTCTCGAGGCGCCGATCGCCGCCATCCTCGGCGCCGGGGCGCCGATCGGGCCGCGAGCGGAGGAAGCGAACGCGCTCGCGCCCTTCCGCGACCGTGCGATCGCCCGGGGCGACGTCCTCGTCGTCCCCGACGCGGCGATCGATCCGCAGTTCCGTGCCGACTCCGCCGGCCGCGGCGCGATCCGCTTCTTCGCCGGCGCGCCGCTGATCGACCGCGACGGCACCTGCCTCGGCGTGCTGTGCGTCGCCGACCCGGCGCCGCGGCCGCCCCTGGCCGACCGCACGCGCCGGCGGCTGGCGCGGCTGTCCGACCTCGCCGTCGCGGTGCTGGCGCAGGGGCGGCGGACGATGGCGCAGCGGGACGCGGAAGAGTTCGTCGCCGCCACGAGCTCGGCGCTGATCACCACCGACGCGACCGGCCGGATCACCTTCGCCAACCCCGCCTGCGAGACGCTGCTCGGCTACCCCGCCGGTGCCCTGGCCGGGCGCGACGTGGCCTCGATCGTGCCGCTGCGCCTGCGCGGGCACCACGTCGCCGGCATGGGTGCGCTCACCGCCGGCGGCCCTCCCAAGCTCGCCGGCCGTTCCGTCGAGGTGACGGCTCTGCGCGCCGACGGCAGCGAGGTGCCGATCGAGCTGTCGCTCTGCGCCTGGGGGGAGGGCGCCGCGATGGGCGTCGGCGCGGTGATGCGCGACATCTCGGAGCGCCGCCGCCGCAACGCGCGCCTGCTCCGGCTCGCCCACGAGGACCCCGGCACCGGCCTGCCGAACCGGGTCCGCCTATCCGGAGAGATCGATGCGCGCCTCGCCGCACGCCGACCGGTCGGGCTGCTGACCCTCGGGGTCGACGGCCTGCGGGCCGTGACCGACGGGTTCGGCTCGGGCATCGGGGCGGCCTTGCTGGAGGCGCTGGTGGTGCGGCTGGCCGGACGCCTGCCGCCGGGGGCGCTCCTGGCCCGCCTCGGCGAGGACGAGCTCGCCGTGCTGCTGGCCGCGACCGAGGCGCCCGGCGAGGCGGATCTCGAGGCCGGCACCGAAGCCTGCGCCGAAGCCCTGTTCGCCGCGCTCGCCGAGCCCGTCACCGTCGGCCACCACGTCCTGCATGTCGGCGCGCGGATCGGCGCCGCGCAGGCGCCGCGCGACGGGGCCGACGCGGCCGAACTGATGGCGGCGGCCGACCTCGCCCTCGAGCGCGCCCGCCACATGGGCCCGCGCGGCTACCGCGCCTTCACCCCCGCGATGCGGGATGCGGCCAAGACCCGGCGCGACCTGCAGGATGCGCTCCTCGACGGCCTCGCCGCCGGCGAGGTCGCCCTGCACTACCAGCCGCAGATCGAGCTCGCGACCGGGCGCCTGCGCGGCGTCGAGGCCCTGATCCGCTGGAACCACCCGACCCGCGGGCTGCTCGCGCCGGCCGAGTTCCTGCCGGCGATCGAGGCGAGCACCCTGGCGACCCGCTTCGGCCAGTGGTGCCTCGACGAGGCCTGCCGCCAGGCGGCCGCGTGGCGCAAGGCCGGCCTGCCGCGGATCGGCGTGGCGGTGAACCTGTTCGACGCGCAGATCCGCGCCGGCACCCTGGCCGAGGTGGTGATCCAGGCCCTGGCGCGGCACCGGCTGCCGCCGGAGATCCTGGAGCTGGAGGTGACGGAGATGATCGCGCTGGCCGACGCACCCGCCACGCTGGAGCCGCTGCGGCGCCTGCGGGCCCTCGGCGTCGGCATCGCGCTCGACGATTTCGGCACCGGCTACGCCTCGCTCTCCACCCTCAAGAGCTTCCCGCTCACCAAGCTGAAGATCGACCGCGGCTTCGTCCGCGACGTGCTCCACGACGCCCACGACGCGACCATCGTGAAGGCGGTGCTCGACATCGGCCGCAGCCTCGACCTGATCGTCATCGCCGAGGGGATCGAGACGCCGGAGCAGGAGGCGGCGCTGATGGGCATGGGCTGCCGCTACGCGCAAGGGTACCGCTACGGCCGGCCGGTGCCGGGCGATCTCCTGGGACGTCGCCTCGCCGAGCCCGTTCCCGCCAAAGCCTTCTCCCGCAGCGCCTGAAGCCGGTGCGGGACGCGCCCGGGGCGGGCCGTCACTTCGGCATGAAGGCCCAGTAGTCGAGGTCGAGGATGACGCTCGGGTGGTAGCCGTCGCCCTCGCGGCCGGGATGCGCGGCGCAGGGCTGGTTCTTGGTGGCGACCGTGCGCAGCCGCAGCAGGCCGACGTCGCCGCGACTGGTCTCGGCCGTGTCGAGCACCTCGCTCCAGGCGTAGACCGTGTCCCCGGCAAACAGCGGCGCCACGTGCCGGCCGGCGTTGATGCCCGCGATGGCGAAGGCGTTAGCGAGCCCGTTGAAGCTCAGGGCGCGGGCCAGCGAGATCACGTGGCCGCCGTAGATCAGGCGCCGGCCGAAGCGGGTCTGCTTGCCGCTCAGCGCGTCGAAATGCACCTTGGCCGTGTTCTGGTAGAGGCGCGTCGCGATCTGGTGCTCGGCCTCCTCGACGGTCATGCCGTCGACGTGGTCGATCTTCTCGCCGACCGCGTAATCGGAGAACCGATGCGGGCTGCCGGCGAGGTCGAGATCGTAGGCCGAGACGTCGAGCGGGGGCAGGGCGCCTGCGAGGTCGGCCGGGTCGACCACCTTGGCGAAGCTCGGCACGTGCTCCTCGGCGATCGCGGCTTGCGGGTCGCGCTTGCGCACCAGCACCCAGCGGCAATAGCTCAGCACGGTCTCGCCCTTGGCGTCCGAGCCGGTCGAGCGCACGTAGACGACGCCGGTCTGACGGTTCGAGCTCTCCTTGAGGCCGATCACCTCGGAGACGGTGGACAGGGTCTCGCCCGGATAGACCGGACGGCGGAACCCGCCCTCGGCGTAGCCGAGGTTGGCCAGCGCGTTGAGCGAGATGTCCGGCACGGTCTTGCCGAACACCACGTGGAAGGTGAGCAGGTCGTCGAGCGGGCTGCGCGGGTAGCCGATGCCTTGCGCGAACGCGTCCGACGACTGCACCGCGAAGCGCGGGCCGTAGAGGGCGGTGTAGAGCGCGACGTCGCCGGTGGTCACCGTGCGGGGCGTGGCGTGGCGGATGGTCTCGCCGAGGCGGTAATCCTCGAAGAAGCGGCCGGGATTGGTCTTCATGGGGCTCGGGGATCTCCGCGTCCGGGCGCGACGGTTTCGAGGACGGTGTGCGGCGGGTCGGCCGCCGGCGCGCGGGTCCCACGATCCAGAGGATCGCGGGACCGGCCGTCAGCGGGCGTAGACGTAGGGGTCGGCCGGCACGAACTCGTGCAGCAGGCGGCTCACGAACAGCAGCAGCAGGATCAGGATGATCGGCGAGATGTCGACGCCGCCGAGGTTTGGCAACAGGTTGCGGATCGGGCGCAGCACCGGCTCGGTGATCCGGTAGAGCACCTCGCCGATCTGCGAGACGATCGGGTTGCGCACGTTCACCACGTTGAAGGCGACGAGCCAGCTGAGGATCGCGCTGGCGATGAGGACGTAGATGAAGAGCTGGACGACGGTGTCGAAGAGCCAGATCAAGGAATTCATGCGCGAAACACGTGTCCTCGTGCGCCCGCGCGGGACGCCGGAACGGCGACGCGACGGCAGCAGGAATCGGGAATTGACAGTTCGATCGGCGCAAGCCTAAAAGGCCGGCGCCTTGGACGGGGCTGTAGCTCAGATGGGAGAGCGCCGCAATCGCACTGCGGAGGTCAGCGGTTCGATCCCGCTCAGCTCCACCAGGCTTTCCTGGTGGTCGATCGTCAGGTGAGGTCCGGCCGCGATAACGCCGCCGCGACAACGGGTTGAGGCCCGACATCAGCATTCCTGCGATCCTGCGGATCGGCGTCGCGCACGCGCTCCGAGCCTGTCGGCCGGCGGCGTTCCCGCCGTCCTGCGAGCCTTCGGTCGACGCAAGGTCTGAAGGCGTCGCGACAGCTCCCGTCACGGGCCGCCGAAGCGGGCGGGCGGGACCGAAGCCCGATCCTCGCGCCGCGCTCTACGGCGCGGTCCGGCCGATCACGGCGCGCAGCGGATCGCCCGGGGCCCCCTCCGGCAGGACGACACGGGTTTCGACGGTCGGGAAGCCGGCCTGGCGGAGATAGAGATTGATCAGCCGCGCCTGATCGTCGCCGCCGAGCGCCTGCCAGATCGCCACGGCCTTGGTCGGAAAGCAGCGATTCGAGAAGGTGATGATCACGGGCGCGTCCGGGCGCAGCACCCGCGCGGCCTCGCGCAGCACGGCGACCGGATCCTGCAGGTACTGCACGCCGACGCAGACGAGGACGGCGTCGATGCTGCCCGCCTCCAGCGGCAGGGCCGGGTCGCCGTTGAGGTCCTGCACGAACGAGGCCGTCAGGCGGGGATTGGCCGCGAGCTCGCGCCCGTTGAGGCCGTGCCCGATCACGGCGGCGTAGGCGATCTCCGGAGGCAGGTGGCTGACCCAGCTCGACATCAGGTCGAGGAGGCGGCCGCCGGCCGGGAGCAGGGCGCGGTAGAGGTCCGTCACGGCCGCGATCGCCGCGTCGTCGATGTGGGTGACGAACCGGGGCTGGGCGTAGAACAGGGCGTCCGGCGCCTGGTCCCGCTTGCGGAACGCCTCGGGCGGAAGCTGGGGAAGGCTCGTCATGGCGTCACTCCGTTCGGGATCTCGTCGCGCCTCGCGCCGCCATGCGACGGCGCCATGCGCGGTGGCATCCATCGCCTGGGGCGACGAAGGCCGCTTGCGCGAGAGGCGACGCCGTAAGCTCAGATGTCCTGCCGGAGGTGGTCGCCGGGCGGCCGGAAGGGAAGCGCCAGCACCTTGCGTCCCTTCAGATCGTGCACGCTCACCTGCCACTCCGCCCAATCCGTCTGCCTGTCGAGCGTGACCATCAGGGCTTCGGCGACACCGCGCGCCTTGGCGGCCAGCCTGTCCGGCAAGCGGATGTCCTTGCCGACCGTGTCGACGACGCATTCCAGGCCGTTCGTGCAATGGAAACGGTAGCGTGCCATGGCGGTGCAACTCCCTGAGCGACCGGGTCGAATCTCGTTCATGATATGTTCTGAAATCCGTCGAAGGCAAACGGGTTCCGGTGCGAACAGCGTCGCGCGGTCACGACAGGGTGGATAAGCACCCCGACGGCATCGCCCTCGCCGGCGCGCCGGCGCCCCGCTTCCAGGCGACGCTGGTCCCGCGCCCGCATCAGGCCGCGGCCGCCGACGCGATCCTGGCCGCGCGGGCCGCCGGCCGTCCGGGCTTCCTGCTCGGCGACGCGACGGGCCTGGGCAAGACGCTCTCGATCTGGAGCGCGCTCGCGCGAATGCCCGAGGGCGAGGTGCTGATCGTCTGCCCGAAGGGGGCTATGCCGCAGTGGCGTCGCACGATCGCCGGTTCGGGATTGCCGGAGAAGGCGGTGACCCTCGTGAACTACGAGCGCACCAAGTCCCTGATGGCGCCGCCGCCCGCGAGCACCCGCCGGTCGGCGCGCGCCAGGAACAACGCGCTGGCCAAGAACGGAAGCCTGCGCCGGACCTGGCCCCTCGTCGTGTTCGACGAGAGCCACCGGCTGCGCAATCCCTACAGCCAGCAGAGCCTGGTGTGCCGCCACCTGGCCGACGCGGCGGTGTTCACCGGCTACGTGAGCGCGACGGCCGGGCAGGCGCCCCACGAGCTCTCCTATCTCGGACGCCTCCTCGGCGAGGCGGCCGACGCGCCGACCGCGACCCTCGCCGAGTTCCGGACGCTGATGCAGCGCCTCGGGATCGGCCGGGCCAAGGGCCGTTGGGTGAACTGGTCGTGGACCAGCAATGCGCGCGACTGCGCCGTCATGGCCGACCTGCTCTACACCGGCCCGCGCGCGATCGGGCTGCGGCGGCGCCCGGGCGACATCGCCGGCTGGCCGGAGGTTCAGCGCGCCCTGGCGCCGACGGCCCTGACGGCGGAGGCCCGCCGCCTGTACCAGGCGACGTGGCGCGCGTTCCGCCAGGAATTCGGGTTGCTCGGCGGCAGCCACCGGCGCCCGGCCGGGTGGGCGGCGGATCTGCGCTTCCGGCAGAAGGCGAGCCTGCTGCGCGTGGCGGGAACGTGCGACTTCGCCGAGCTTCTCCTCGGCGCGGGCGAGCAGGTCGCGATCTCCGTGGCGTTCCTCGAGACCGGTGCGGCGCTGCAGGCGGCCCTGGAGCAGCGCGGTTGGCAGGTCGGCACCATCGACGGGCGGCAGGATGCCGAGGCGAACGAGGCGGTGCGCCGGGCCTTCCAGACCGGTCGGCTCGACGTCGTCGTGTTCACGGTGACGGAGTCGATCTCGCTCCATCAGGACGAGCTGCCGGGCGGCGAGCGCACGCGGGCCCTGGTGATCCACGACATGCGCCACAGCGCGATCCAGCTCGCCCAGATCGAGGGACGCTGCCACCGGGACGGGCAGGCGGCGACGATCCACTACGCCTATGCCGAGGGCACGGTCGAGGAGGAGATCACCGCGACCGTGGTCCAGCGCATGGCCGCGATGGGCGCCATGGTGGGCGAGGATACCGGGATGTTCGAGGCGATCGCGCGCCGCCTGGCAGCCGACGGCCCCGGCGCCTGAGGGACCGCCGGGACGCCGCCGACGACGACGCGCCCCACGGGCCGGCGCCGGATTGATGGTCGCCTGATCTATCGCACATCCGACAAATCAGGCCTCTGTAGGCTCGCTTGACGCCTCGCGACTGTCAAATCGCGGCTACCATTTCGAAAGACCTTGCCCGCGATAGTAAGGCATGACACGCAGACTCACGAGCCGCCAGGACCTGCCCGACGACGTGCAGACCGAGCTCGTCTTCCTGCTGTACTCGTCCCTGCTGCAGGTGGCGATCCTCGCGATCACCGTGTCGGCGGCCAGCCTCGCCTTCGCGCTCGCGACCGGCGGCCTCGTCGAGGCGGCGCTGGGCGCGCTCGCATCCGCCGCCACCCTCTGCCGCGTCGCCTCGATCCGGCGGTTCAAGCGCACGCGGACGCAGGACATGACGTTTCGCGTCGCGCGGGCCTGCGGCCGGACCTTCGGCGCGATGATGGTCGGCACCGGGATCTGCCTCGCCCTGCTCGCGCTGCGCGCCGCAGCGATCGACCGCCTGGACTTCTTCATCCTGTTCTTCGGCATCATCCTCAGCTTCTGCGTCGGCGCGGCGACCCGCTCCTCCGTGATCCCGTGGATCCCGGTGACGACCGCCTACATCATGCTGATCGCCTGCATCGTCGCCCTGACCCGGCGGCCGGAATTCGGCTGCTGGTTCGGAGGCTGGTTCCTGATCCTGATGCTGGTGGCCTACGCCGAAGCCTGCCTGCACCTGGAGGGCACCGTCATCGACAAGATCCTGGCACGGCGCGCCGTCGCCTGGACCGCGGCGCATGACGGCCTGACCGGCCTGCCGAACCGCGCCAGCTTCGGCACGCAGCTCGATCGCGCCTGCCGCCGGCCGGGCGGCACGGGCGAGCCCTGCGCGGTGCTCTACCTCGACCTCGATCGCTTCAAGTCCGTGAACGACACGATGGGCCACGCCGCCGGCGATACGCTCTTGGCTCGGGTCGCGGACCGCCTTCGCCAGGCCATCGAAGGGCAGGCGAGCGCCTATCGTCTCGGCGGCGACGAATTCGCCGTGCTGCTGGAGGTCGACGCGACGCCCGAACGGGCGCGCGCCCTGGCGTCTCGGATCGTCGCGGAGGTCGGCCGCCCCTACCGGCTGTCCGGCGGCAGCGCGGAGATCGGGATCTCCGTCGGCATCGCCCATGCGCCGGAGGTCGGGGCCGATCCGCAGGAGGTCCTGAACCGGGCCGACCGCGCGCTGTATGCCGCCAAGGGCGGCGGGCGCGGGCGGTGGATCGCGGCGGATCATCCCGGGGCGCTCGCCGCCTGAGCCGGCCTTCCGTGCCGTCGGCGTGACCGGCCGGCGGAGGGCGAGGCCTCAGGCGACGGGAAAGGCCGTCGGCTCGGCGATCTCGACCCGGTTGCCGCGGGACCGGTATTCGCGGGCGGCGGCGTAGGCCGGGCGCCGGGCTCGCATGATCGAGCCGAGCGGCCGGTGCGCGGCCAGGCCGGTCCACGGATTGAAGGCCAGGCGGTCCTCGACGGCGGCGCGCATCGCGTCCGACCACGTGTCCTGCGGCGCGGCGGTGATGCGGGCGACGGGGCGATAGGGGCTCTCGTCCTCGGACCACATCGCCGCGGCGTCCTCGACCGGCATCGCCTCGATGTCCGTCGCCAGCTGCACCCGCAGCTCCCAGACGGCCGGGCAGGTGCGGAAGAAGTCCCGGACGGCCTCGCGGATCCCGTCGGGACGGCCGGCGAGGTCGAGGGGCCGCTCCGACAGGGCGACGAGGTCGGAGGAGACCGGCGAAAGCGCCACCTTGCCGAAATACGCGCCGTGCAGGAGCGCGGCCTGGGAGAAGAAGCTGTCGCCCAGAAGATGGGTCTTCGCCTGGCCGGCCAGGGTGGTCAGCGTGGCGGACTTACCCCCGACCATCTCGAGCGCGGCCTCCGCGGTGCGCGTCACGGCCGACACCGCCCGCTTGAGGGGCTCGGCACGCCCGGTGGTCGCGGCCAGCGGCCTGAGCTGCCGCAGGAAGCCCTCAGCGGTGCCGATCTGGAACGCGGGCGAGTTGCCGAGCACGTAGTTCTGGGTGGTCTCGCCCTCGCTGCCCCGCAGGCGCGGGCCGGGAACGCCCAGGACCTTGAGGGCGGCCCCCCGCGGGGTGGAGACCCGGTCGTCGAGGATGTCGCCCGGCGTGGTGCTGAACCGCAGGATCGCCTCGTAGCTGGCCGGCGCCGCAAACAGGCCCTGGGCGAGGGCCGGCGGAAGGCCGGGAAGGACCTCGAACCGTGCCTTCAGGTAGCCGTGCGCCTTGGCGTGGACGGCCCGGTGGGCGTAGCCGGTGTCGGCATGCGTCTTCCGCTGGATCGAGAGCATGGCCTCGGTCAGGCCCCGCTGGATCTCGTCCTCGTCCGCCGGGACGGTCTCGAAGGAGGGGTCGAACCGAAGCGGAGGTTGCTGGGTCATGCCCTCAAACGTGGGGCGACTCGCGGAAGTTGCCCGACCGGGCGAGATGCCGCGTCCTCGACCGGGCCGCCTCGGCCTTGGAACGCCGGCCGCCCTCGGTTCGGCCCCGCCCCGATCCGCTCACGGGGCGGGGGAACCCCGGATCTCACCAGCCTGGGCCGAAACGCGACGCGGCCCGGATGCGGGATACCGCGATCGGATTTAAGCGCGCGTAGGATCGGACCATGCCCGGCTGTCCCGTATCGAGATGCCGGGCCGTCTCAGGCCGGGTGGGCGGCCGCCCCGACCGGCGCGTCGGCTTTCGGGGCGGATTGTACCGAAAAGACCGTGCGACGCGGCCGAGCGGGCGTGCGAGTTCGAAGCGTCGAGCGGCGGCGCTCGGCGATCGCCCACCGGTCGGAACGACAGGCGAGCGGTCATATTTCCGCCGTCGCGCACCGACTCTGAGAGACCGACCAGACCGTTCCAGGTAAAATCGGTGACATGAATCGTCCCCCCGCCCGCGAGACGGAGGCCGCGCGTCTCGGCGCCCTCGATCGCTATCGCATGCTCGATACGCCGCGCGAGCAGGATTTCGACGAGATCGCGGAAGCGGCCGCCGAGCTGTGCGAGGTGCCGATCGGGGTCGTCAACCTGATCGGCGACGGGCGCCAGTTCTTCAAGGCCGAGGTCGGGCTCGGCGTCCGCGAAACGCCGCTGGAGAGCTCGTTCTGCCGGCAGGCGATCCTGCAGGAGGACTTCCTCTACGTCCCCGACGCGCGCCACGACCCGCGCTTCGAGGACAACCCGCTCGTCGTCGGGGACCCGGGCCTGCGCTTCTACGCCGGCGCCCTGCTCAAGACCGCCGACGGCCATCCCATCGGCACGGTCTGCGTCCTCGATACCAAGCCGCACCAGCTGACCGAGCGCCAGCGCAAGGGCCTCGCCCGCCTCGCGCGCCAGACCATGGCGCAGATGGAGCTGCGCCGGTCGCTGCGGGCGCAGGAGGAGCAGCGCCTCCTGCACGAGCGCATCGTCGACGGCGCCACGGACTACGCCATCGTCGCGACCGACGCGGCGGGCCGCGTGACCCGCTGGAACACGGGCGCCGAGCGCACCCTCGGCTGGACCCAAGCCGAGATGCTGGGCCGGGCGGTGGACGCGTTCTTCACGCCGGACGATCGCGCGAGCGGGCGGCCGGAGATCGAGATGCGGCTCGCGGAAAAGAACGGCAGCGCGCCCGACGAGCGCTGGCACGTGCGCAAGGACGGCAGCCGGTTCTGGGCCTCGGGCAAGATGATGCCCCTCCGGTCGGACGACGGGCGAACCGTCGGCTTCCTCAAGATCCTGCGCGACCGGACCCGGGAACGCGACGCCGGTGCGGCGCTGGAGGCGAGCGAGCTGCGCTACCGCTCCCTCGTCGAGGTCAGCCCTCAGGTGGTCTGGTTCGGCGACATCGACGGCAACGTCACCTACTGCAACGCCTACTGGTACGCCTATACCGGACTGCCCGCGAACGAGACCGGGGAGACGAGCTGGATGGGCGTGATCCACCCCGACCACCGCGACGCGACCCGTCGCGCCTGGCTCGCCGCCTCCCGCGACGGCCGGGACTACGAGGTGGAGTTCCTGCTGCGGCGGGCCGACGGGATGTACCGCTGGTTCCTGTCCCGCGCACGCCCGATCCGCGATGCGGACGGGACCGTGCGCAGCTGGATCGGCACCTCGCTCGACATCCACGAGCGCAAGGTCGCCGAGGCGCGCTTCCAGACCCTGACCCAGCTCGCGCCGACCGTGATCTGGTTCGGCAATCCCGACGGCAGCCTCAGCTACCTGAACGACCGCTGGTACGCCTATACCGGGCAGACGCCGGAGCACGCGCTGCCGCTCGGGTGGGCCGAAGCGATCCATCCCGACGACCGGCCGGGGCTGTTGGAGACGTGGGCGGCGGCGCGCACCCGCGAGACCGTCTACGACACGGAGGCGCGGCTGCGTCGGGCCGACGGCGCCTATCGCTGGTTCCTGATCCGGGCCGAGCCGATGCGGGACGGCGCCGGATCGGTCGTGGGCTGGCTCGGCAGCACCAGCGACATCCACGACCGCCGCCAGGTGGAGGAGGACCTGCGCCGCGCGCGCGAGCAGCTGCGCCTCGCCGTCGAGGCGACGGGAACCGGGATCTTCGACTACGACCTCGTCGCCGACGTCCTGAAGTGGGATGCCCGCACGCGCTCCTTCTTCGGCCTCGGCCCCGATGCCGCGGTGAACCTCGACGTCTACCTCGCCCGCCTGCACCCGGACGACCGCGCCGCGGCGGACGCGGCGGTCGGCGCCGCGATCGATCCGGCGGGCGACGGGACCTACGACATCACCTACCGCACCGTGGCGCCGGAGGACGGCATCGAGCGCTGGGTGTCCGCCAAGGGGCAGACCCTGTTCGAGGACGGGCGGCCGCTGCGCCTCATCGGGACGGCGCGCGACATCACCGTCGCGCGGCGGGCCGAGCAGGTCCTGCGCGAGACCGAGGAGCGCTATCGGCTGGCATCGCGCGCCACCAACGACGCGATCTGGGATTGGGACCTCGCCAGCAATCACGTGCTGTGGAACGAGGCGCTCCAGGCCGCCTACGGCCACGCCCCGGACGCCGTCGACCCGACGGGGGATTGGTGGATCGGGCAGATCCATCCCGAGGACCGCGGGCGCGTCGACGCCGCCATCCACGCGATCATCGACGGCACCGGCACGGCCTGGACCGACGAGTATCGCTTCCTGCGCGCGGACGGCTCCTACGCCTACGTCCTCGACCGGGGTTACGTCATCCGCGACGCGACCGGCCGGGCGGTTCGGATGATCGGCGCCATGCTCGACATCTCCGAGCGCCGGAAGGCCGAGGAGCACCAGCGCCTGCTGACCGGCGAGCTGCAGCACCGGGTCAAGAACACCCTTGCCCTGGTGCAGGCCATCGCCAGCCAGACCCTGCGCGGCTCGACCGACGTCAACGAGATGCGGGAGGCGTTCGCCGCCCGGCTGATCTCGCTCGGCCGCGCGCACGACATCCTGACCGCCGCGAGCTGGACGGCCGCCCCGATCGGGGACGTCGTGGACGGGGCTCTGAGCGTGCATCTCGGGGCGATGGCCGCGCGCCTGCGCACCAGCGGGCCCAACGTGCTCCTGGCGGCCAAGCCCGCCCTGTCGCTCGCCCTGTCCCTGCACGAGCTCGCCACCAACGCCGCCAAGTACGGCGCGCTCTCGAACGACGCGGGCGTCGTCGACCTGCGCTGGCACGTGGCCCATGCCGGCGACGCCCCGCGGTTCTCCCTGGTCTGGTCCGAGCAGGGCGGCCCGCCGATCCTGGTCCAGCCGGCGCGCCGCGGCTTCGGATCGCGCCTGATCGAGCGCAGCTTCGCCGCCGAGGTCGGCGGCGAGGTCACGCTCACCTACGCGCGGACGGGCCTCGTCTGCCGGCTGGAGGCCCCCCTCGCGTCGATGCAGGAGATCCCCGATGCCGCCGCGGCCTGAGGTGCGGGCGGGCGCGGCCCGCGCGTGCATCGCGCCTTGGCGCGGCGGCCGACCGGCCTATCTGTGCGGTCACCGCGCCGCGATGCCCATCGCGCGCAGCCCGAGCGCTCGGCCGATCCCGTCATGTCGCTGACCAAACGCATCGTCGGCCTCGTCACGCTCGCGCTCGTGCCCGCCCTCGCGATCCAGGGCTACAACGAGTTCGCGTTGCGCGCCGCGCGGGGCGAGGCCGTGCGCGACGAGGCGATGCGCGCCGCCCGCAGCGTCGCCGCCGACCTCGGCCAGTTCGGGCGCGGCACCCGACAGGTTCTCGGCATCCTGGCCGAGGTCCCGGAGATCCAGGGCAAGGACCCCGACACCTGCACGGCCTATCTCAGGACCCTGCTCGGGAAGGTCCCGGGCGCGTTCTTCTTCGGGGTGGCGGATGCCGACGGCACCATCGTCTGCAACACCCTCGGCTCCCCGCGCGGCGCCTACACCCTGGCCGACCGCGGCTACTTCCGGGACGCGATGCGCACGGGCGGCTTCGCGGTCGGCGGGTTCGTGACGGGGCGGATCACCCGTAAGCCGACCTGGCAGTTCGCCCAGGCCATCCCGGGAGCCGGCGGCCGGCCGACCGGCGTCGTGGTGGCCAGCATCGACCTGGACCACCTCGCCGGACACCAGGCCCGGGCCGGGCTGCCTCCCGACGCCGCGCTGATCGTCGCGGATCGGGACGGCGTCATCCTGCTCCGCCTGCCCGACCACGCCGCATGGGTCGGCAAGCCGCTGCCGCAGCCGTTCTGGTCGGCGCTCTCGGAGAACCGCGGCAAGGTGATCGACCTGGCGGGCCTGCGCGGGACGATGCGGATCACCGGAATCGCGGCCGTCACGCCGGACGACCTCGAAGGCGTGACCGTCGCGGTCGGCCTTTCGCCCACGGCCGCCTTCGCCGACATCGACGCGGCGACGCAGCGCGGCGTCATCCTCATCGTCCTCGGCGCCCTCGGCGCCCTCGTCGCGGCGCTGCTGGCGGGGCGCGCCTTCATCCGCCGTCCGGTGCGCCGCCTGCTGCAGGCCGCGTCCGCCTGGCGGCTCGGGGACCTCGGCGCGCGGTCGAGCCTGTCCGGCCCGTCCGAGTTCGGGCAGCTCGGCGAGGCGTTCGACGCCATGGCGATCTCGCTACAGAAGCACGAGGGCGAGCTGCGCTCGGAGATCGCGCGCAGCCATCTCCTGCAGGAACGGCAGACGATGATGCTGCACGAGCTCAACCACCGGGTCCGCAACACCCTCACCACGGTGCAGTCGCTGGCCCGCCAGTCGCGCCGCACCGACGAGACCGGCGAGCGGCTGGAGGGGCGCATCATCGCCCTGTCGAAGACCCACGACCTGCTCTCGCGCGACGACTGGGCGGGCGCCCCGCTCCGGACGGTGCTGGAGAACGAGCTGGCGCCGTTCAGCGAGGGCCAGGCCGACCGCTTCCGGCTCGACGGCCCGGAGGTCGACCTTCCGCCGCGCTACGTGCTGGCGCTCGGCATGGCGCTGCACGAGCTGACCACGAACGCCGCCAAGTACGGCGCCCTGTCCGGCGGGACCGGGCGCGTCGACATCGCGTGGCGGACCGCGACCGCGGAGGGCGGCACGCGCCGGCTCGTGCTGGACTGGCGCGAGAGCGGCGGCCCGCCGGTCGTCGCGCCGCAGCGGCGCGGCTACGGCACGCGGCTGATCAACGGCGGCATCGGCCATGAGCTCGGCGGGACGGTGCAGCTCGAGTTCGACCGCTCGGGGCTTCGCTGCACCCTGGACGTGCCGCTCGACGCGCAGGATCGCTTCACCTCGTTCCACCCGGAATCCGGGATGCCGATGTCGGCGGCCTGACCGCGCGCCCCCGGCCGGGACCGGCCGGAGGCGGCAGACCATGAACGGCCGCGTGCGGGTCCTCCGCGGATCCCCTCGATCGGCGGGGTCGGGTCCGGATCGCGGCTCGGCGACGACGAGCGAGACACCGGGGTGTCCCGCGACAGCGGGCGCGTCGCGGCTCCCCAGAGGATTGCGCATCCATGCTCGAGGCTTTCTTCGACCGCCCCGCGGCCGCCGTCGCGCAGGATCTGATCGGCGCGCGACTCTTCGTCGAGGCGGTCGGCGGCCTCGTCGTCGAGACCGAGGCCTACGACCGCGCCGATCCGGCGTCCCACAGCTTCCGGGGGCCGACGAAGCGCAACGCCAGCATGTTCGGGCCGCCCGGCCACGCCTACGTCTATCGCTCCTACGGCCTGCACTGGTGCCTCAACCTCGTGTGCGAGCCCGGCAGCGCGGTGCTGCTGCGCGCCATCGAGCCCACGCAGGGCATCGCGGCGATGCAGGCGCGCCGTGCCACGGCGGAACCGCGGCTGTTGTGCGCGGGGCCCGGCCGCCTGTGCCAGGCGCTGGGCGTCACCGATGCGCTCGATGGTCGTTCCCTCGCGGGCCCGCCGTTCCGCTTCGCGCCTCGGGGCCGGCCGGTGCCCGTCGTCGTCGACCGGCGCATCGGCATCACGCGCGGCGCCGAGACGCCCTGGCGTTTCCTGCTCGCCGGATCCCGGTACGTCAGCCGCCCCGCACGGCGCATCGCCGCAGCGGACGCCTGACCTCGGGCGCCCCGCACCCCGAAGGCGAGCGGAGGTCCGGCCCGGTCGCGGGCAGGGGAGGCCCACGCTCATAGGCCCCGGCCCGACCGGCATGCGGCGCTCCGCGTCACAGGGCCAGCGGCGCGTTGTCGACGACCTCCTTCATCACGAAGAACGTCCGCGTCTGGCGCACGCCGGGCAGCGCGATCAGCGTGCTGCTGTGCAGGCGGTTGAAATCCGCCATGTCGCGCACCCGGATCTTGAGGAAGTAGTCGAAATCGCCCGCCACCAGGTGGCAGTCGAGCACGGTCGGCATGGCGCGGGCCGCCGCCTCGAAGGCCGCGAAGCTCTCCGGCGTCGAGCGGTCGAGCACCACGCCGACGATCACCAGCGCGCCGAGGCCGACCTTGTCCGGCGCCACCTGGGCGCGGACCGCCTTGACGTAGCCCTCCGCGAACAGCCGCTGCGTCCGACGATGGCAGGTCGCCGCGCTGGTGCTCACGCGCTTGGCGATCTCGGCGTTGCCCATCCGCCCGTCCGCCTGCAGCAGGCGCAGGATCTTCAGGTCGATCCGGTCGAGCCCCGCGTCGGTGGACGAATCTCTCATGACCCCGCCGCCTCACGATCCATCGAGCGCCATATGCCGGCGATCAAGGGAACACGGCGGCAAAGCGCGCGCCACCCTTCGAGAGAACCTTCCGGGACGGCTGACGCCCGCCGCAAACGGCCGAGACCGTTCGCGGCGCGCCGACGTCTCAGGCGGCGAGGGCTGCCGCGATGTCGCGCTCGAGCGACGCGGGCTTGGCGGTCGGCGGATAGCGGCCGATCACCCGGCCGTCGCGGCCGACGAGGAATTTCGTGAAGTTCCACTTGATGCCGGCCGTGCCGAGGAGGCCGGGCTTCTCGCTCTTGAGATGCCGGTAGACCGGGTCGGCGCCCGCCCCGTTGACCTCGACCTTCGCCAGCAGCGGGAAGCTCACGTCGTAGGTCAGGCTGCAGAACTGGGCGATCTCGGTGGCGTTTCCCGGCTCCTGCGCGCCGAACTGGTTGCAGGGGAACCCGAGCACCACGAGCCCGGCCGCGCGGTGCTTCTTCCACAAGGCCTCCAGCCCCTCGTATTGCGGGGTGAACCCGCATTTCGAGGCGGTGTTGACGACGAGCACGACCTTGCCGCGGTACTGCGCGAGGGGATGCGGAGCGCCGTCGGCGCCCTTCGGCGCGAAGTCGAACAGCGTCATCGGGCCGCCGTCCGCCGCTCGACGAGGCGGGCCAGGTACGCGGACCCGATCGGGATGATCGTGTCGTCGAAATTGTAGCCCGGGTTGTGCAGCCCGGCTCCGGTCGAGGCGCCGATCCAGGCATAGGCGCCGGGCACCGCCATCGCCATGTCGGCGAAGTCCTCGCTGCCCATCTTCGGGCTGGAATTGAGGTCGACCCGCTCGGGCCCGAACAGCTCGGTCGCGGTGTCGATCGCGGCCTGGGTCTGGTCGGGGGCGTTCTCCAGCACCGAGAACTTGTCCTGGATGTCGACCGTGATCTCGGCGCCGTAGGCCGCGGCGTAGCCCTTGGCGAGCTCCCGCATCCGGTCGTGGCTGAGCTTGCGCAGGTCGCGGTCGAAGGTGCGGATCGTGCCGGCCATGTGCGCGGTGTCGGGGATGACGTTGTAGGCCGAGCCGGCGTTGAACTGGGTGATCGACAGCACGATCGACTTGAGCGGGTCGGCGTTGCGCGAGACGATCGACTGCAGCGCCTGCGCCAGGGCCGTGCCGACGACGATCGGGTCGATGCCGCTGTGCGGCTGCGCCGCGTGGATGCCGCGGCCCTTCACGTGGATGTCGAAGAAGTCGGCCGCCGCCATGATCGGGCCGGGGCGCAGCTTGATCATGCCGTGCGGGCCGCTCGGCTGGTTGTGCAGGCCGTAGATCTCGTCGCAGGGAAAGCGCTCGAACAGCCCGTCGGCGAGCATGGCGCGGGCGCCGCCCAGCCCCTCTTCCGCCGGCTGGAACACGAACACCGCCGTGCCGTCGAAGTCGCGGGTCTCGGCGAGGTACCGGGCGGCGCCGACGAGCATGGTGGTGTGGCCGTCGTGCCCGCAGGCGTGCATCTTGCCGGGGATGGTCGAGCGATAGGGGAGGTTGGTCTCCTCCTCGATCGGCAGCGCGTCCATGTCGGCGCGCAGGCCGATGCGACGGCCGTTGTCGCTGCGGCCCTTCAGGATGCCGACGACGCCGGTGCCGCCGACGTTGCGATGGACCTCGATGCCGAAGCCCTCGAGCAGGTCGGCGACGATGCCCGAGGTGCGCACCTCCTCGAACCCGATCTCGGGATGGGCGTGCAGGTCGCGGCGGAGCGCGGTCAACGCGTCGGCGTAGGTCGTGATGCGATCAATCGGGCTCATGGGCGTCAGGACTCTTCCGGGCTGGGCCGTCGGAACGGCGTCAGGGTGTCGAGCTCGTCGACCATGGCTTCGACATGGGCGCGCTCGCGCTGCAAGTAGTCGGCCACCGCGCGGCGCAACGACGGGTCGGCGATGTCGTGCGCGGAGTGCATCAGCACCGGCCGGTAGCCGCGGGCGAGCTTGTGCTCGCCCTGCGCCCCGGCCTCGACCCGCTTCAGGCCGCGCGCGATCGCGAAGTCGATCGCCTGATAGTAGCAGACCTCGAAATGCAGGAACGGGTGCTCCTCGATGCAGCCCCAGTTCCGGCCGTAGAGCGCCGTGTCGCCGATCAGGTTGATCGCGCCGGCGACGTAGCAGCCCTCGCGCTTGGCCATGATGAGAAGCACGCGCTCGGGCATCCGCTCGGACAGGAGCGAGAAGAAGCGCCGGTTGAGGTAGGGCCGGCCCCATTTGCGCGCGCCGGTGTCGGTGTAGAATTCGTAGAACGCGTCCCAATGCGCCTCGGTGAGGTCGGCCCCGGTCAGGTGCTCCACCGTGATGCCGGGCGACAGCGCGTCGCGCCGCTCGCGCTTGATGCTCTTGCGCTTGCGCGAGGCGAGCGCCGCGAGGAAGTCGTCGAAGCCCGCGTAGCCGGCGTTCTCCCAGTGGAACTGCTGGTCGGTGCGCTGGAGGAAGCCGGCGGCGCCTGCCCGCTCCCATTCCGGCTCCTGCATGAAGGTGACGTGGATCGAGGAGGCCTTGGTCTCGGACCGCAGCGCCCGCAGGCCGGCGACCAGGGCGGCCGTCGCGGTCTCCGGGTCGGCGCCGGGCGCGATCAGGAAACGCGGGCCGGTGACGGGGGTGAACGGCACGCTCACCTGCAGCTTCGGGTAGTAGCTCCCGCCGGCGCGCTCGAAGGCGTCGGCCCAGCCGTGGTCGAAGATGTATTCGCCCTGGCTGTGGGATTTCAGATAGCACGGCACGACCCCGAGCAGCGTGTCGTCGCGCTCCACCGAGACGTGCAACGGCAGCCACCCGGTCCGGCGCGAGACGCAGCCCGAATCCTCGAGGGCCGAGAGGAAGGCGTGGCTGACGAAGGGGTTGTGGGTCTCGTCGCCCGAGCCCAGCGTCTCGGCCGACGTGGCGCAGGCGTCCCAGGCCGCGGCCCCGATCTCCTTCAGGCCGGCGAGCGCGCGGACCTTGAGCACGGTCTCGGAGGTCGCAGGCTCGTGCGGAGCACCCGGTTTTTCCATGCACGACAATCTAGCCCGCCGGACAGGGGGGACAAGGCGGAGGCGTGCATCCTGCCGTCGCAGCGTGGGGCATCGCGGACCGCTTGCCAAATGGTAACACTCAGTGATACCAAGAACGGTGCGGCATCCGGAAGGCACGCGGGAGGCCGGCCCTGATACAGAGCTTCGCGGATCGAACGACCGAGGCGGTCCATCGCGGCGATCGGCCGAAGGGATTTCCCGCCGCGATCTTTCCCACGGCCCGACGCAAGCTCGCCGTCCTCGATCAGGCTGCCGATCTGAACGACCTGCGGGCGCCCCCCGGCAATCGGCTCCACCCCTTGACCCATGATCGCGCCGGACAGCACGCGATCCGGATCAACGACCAGTATCGAATCTGCTTCCGCTGGACCGACCATGGCCCGGCCGATGTCGAGATCGTCGATTATCACTGAGGATCAGTCGATGGGCACCGCCTTGGAGATCGTTGAGACGCTGCCGCCGCTTCATCCCGGCGAGGTGCTCCGCGAGGAGTTTCTGGTTCCGCTCGGCCTCACGCCCTACGCGGTGGCGAAGGCTTGCGGCGTGCCGCGTACCCGGATCGAGCGGATCGTCCGCGAGGAGATCGGGATCACCGCCGACACCGCGCTCCGGCTCGGGCGCTATCTTGGAACCTCGGCGCAACTCTGGCTCGGCCTGCAGATCCGCTTCGACATCGCGGTCGCGGCGGCCCGGGCGGGTGACGCCTTGGCGCTGATCAAGCCGCTTCCGCGCGAAGCCGCCTGACGCGGAAGCCGGGCTTTCAGGCCGAAAACCCCTCGAACACCATCTGGTCGGCATGCATCTCGGCGAGCCGGCGCTGGTCCGGATTGCGAACCGTCCAGGCCATCACCGGGAGATGGCCGAGCACGCGGGCGAGATGCGTCGCGGCGCAGGGCAGGTCGTCGACCCGCCAGGACACAAAGCCGGGCCGCGTCTCCGCGATGTGCAGCAGGTCCGAGAGCCGGCGCCGCGCCGAATCGGTGAGGCCGGCATAGGCCGGGTCGTCCTGGTTCGTCTCGCCGACGATGCCGCGCGGGATCGTCTCGGGCACCAGCCCGCGCAGCGCCGCGACCACCTGCGGGTCGAAGGATTTCACCGCCACCGGCCCGGCGTATTCGCACAGGATGTCCGCGACCCGGCGGGTCAGGGTGAGGTCGCCGGAATAGGACGACTTGATCTCGACCACGAGCGGCGTCCGCCCGGCGATCTCCGACAGGAAGGCCGGCAGCGTCGGGATGGTCTCCGCCGTGCCCGCGACCGTCAGGCGAGCGAGGTCGGCGCCCCGCATCGCGGCGACGGGGTCGGCGACGCCCGTCAGCCGCCCCAGCGCCGCATCGTGGAACACCATCGCCTCGCCGTCGGCGCTGATCTGCACGTCGCACTCGATGGCGTAGCCGCCGGCGATCGCCGCCCGGGCGGCGGCGACCGTATTCTCGGGGCGGCCCGCCGCGCGGTCGTGCAGGCCGCGATGGGCGATCGGCCGCGCGACGAGCCAGGAGATCCCCGCAGACCGGCCCATCACCGCACCTCGAACATCGCCTCGACCTCGACGGCGGCGTCCAGCGGCAGCTCGGCGACGCCGACCGTGGAGCGGGCATGGCGGCCGCGGTCGCCCAGCACCGCGACCATCAGGTCGGAGGCGCCGTTCATGATGCCGGCGAGACCGGCGAAGCTCGGCACGCAGTTGACGAAGCCCCCGAGGCGGACGCATTGCACCACCCCGCGCTCGAGGTCGCCCACCGCCGCCTCGACCTGCGCCAGCACGTTGAGCGCACAGAGCTTGGCCGCGGCGATGCCGTCCTCCGCCGAGACCTCGGCGCCGAGCTTGCCGACATGCGCCGGCCCGAGCTTGCCGTCCGCCCCGAAGCAGATCTGGCCCGAGATCACCACGAGGTTGCCGGTCCGCACGAACGGCACGTAGTTCGCGACCGGGGCCGCCGCCTTCGGCAGGGCGAGCCCGAGGCTCTCGAGGCGTTCCTTGACCGTGCTCATGAGGCGATTCCTCTGGTTCGTCGTCGGCGATGCGCGGGTTCTGGAGCACGGGCAGCACCTGCCGCGCAAGCGGCCCGTGCGAGGCATGTCGTAGGCAAGCCGGCAAACGACGCCTGTTTTGCAGGCATGTCCGACACGAAGGCCGGCCCCATCATTGACAGCGCGGCCTCGTTTCATAGTAATCGCGCGCGTGCCGCCCCGGTGACGAGGCGGCACTTTCGTTTTTGCACGCAGGGCACTCGTCCTGCACGCAGCCTTCAACGCTGGGTCGTCGCCCGGCACGCCGACACGGAGACGGGATCGTGACATCCGCCCTTCTGCCGACCTATGCCCGGGCCCCCATCGCCTTCGAGCGTGGCGAGGGCGCATGGCTGGTGGCGCGCGGGGGCGAGCGATACCTCGATTTTGGCGCCGGCATCGCGGTGAACGCGCTGGGCCACGCCCACCCGCACCTCGTCGAGGCCCTGACCACCCAGGCGCAGAAGCTCTGGCACACCTCGAACCTGTTCGAGATTCCCGACGGCGAGCGCTTCGGGCAGCGCCTCGTCGACGCGAGCTTCGCCGACGTCGCCTTCTTCTGCAACTCGGGCGCCGAGGCCAACGAGGCCGCGATCAAGATGGCGCGGAAGTACCATGCCGCGGGCGGCCACCCCGAGCGCTACCGCATCGTCACTTTCGAGGGCGCGTTCCACGGGCGCACGCTGGCGACGCTGGCCGCCGGCGGCCAGCAGAAGTACATCGAGGGCTTCGGCCCGAAGGTCGACGGGTTCGACCAGGTGCCCTTCGGCGACCATGCCGCGCTGCGCGCCGCGATCGGCCCGGAGACGGCGGCCGTGATGATCGAGCCGATCCAGGGGGAGGGCGGCGTCCGGCCAGTGCCGCCGCAATGCCTGCGGGGCCTGCGCGAGCTCTGCGACGAGCACGGCCTGATGCTGATCATGGACGAGGTCCAGACCGGCGTCGGCCGCACCGGGCGGCTGTTCGCCCACGAGTGGTCGGGCATCGCCCCGGACATCATGAGCGCGGCCAAGGGCATCGGCGGCGGCTTCCCGATGGGCGTGTGCCTGGCGACGCACGAGGCCGCCCGCGGCATGGTCGCCGGCAGCCACGGCACCACCTTCGGCGGCAACCCGCTCGCGATGGCGGTCGGCAACGCCGTGCTCGACGTGGTGCTGGCCGCCGGTTTCCTCGATCACGTCCGGCAGGTCGCGCGGGTTCTGACGCAGAAGCTCGGGGCCCTTCGCGACCGCTATCCCCACGTCGTCACGGCGATCCGCGGCGACGGCCTGATGCTCGGGCTCAAGCTCGGCGTGCCCAACACCGCGTTCGCGGCCGCCGCGCGGGCCGAGCACCTGCTGGTGATCCCGGCGGGCGACAACGTGGTGCGCCTGCTGCCGCCGCTGATCGTCACCGAGGCCGACGTGACCGAGGCCGTCGCGCGCCTCGAAGCCACCGCCGCCGCGTTCGACGGCGCGATGCGCGGCGCCGCCGAGTGATCCTTCCTCGGCTCCCGAAGGCGGAGCCGCCGACCGAACCCGGACATGATGTGTTGAGATGACTGCCCCAGCGAACGGCCAGAGCAGCGGCCAGACGGCCGGCGCGAGCGCGCCCCGCCACTTCCTCGACCTGTCGGACTTCTCCGGCGCGGACCTGCGCCGGGTGCTCGACGCGGCCGCCGCGATCAAGGCGCGCCGCCGCAAGGGCGAGGTCGCCGTGGAGCGCCCGCTCGCCGGCAAGAACCTCGCGATGGTGTTCGACCGGCCCTCGACCCGCACCCGCGTCTCGTTCGACGTGGCGATGCGTGAGCTCGGCGGCGAGACGCTGATGCTGACCGGCTCCGAGATGCAGCTCGGCCGCGGCGAGACCATCGGCGACACCGCGCAGGTGCTCTCCCGCTTCGTCGACGCGATCATGATCCGCATCCTCGATCACGCGCTGATGCTCGAGCTGGCCGAGAACGCCACGGTGCCGGTGATCAACGCACTGACCAAGCTGTCGCATCCGTGCCAGATCATGGCCGACGTGCTGACCTTCGAGGAGCATCGCGGGCCGATCAATGGCCGCACGGTGGCGTGGTCGGGCGACGCCAACAACGTGCTGACGAGCTGGGCGCACGCGGCCGCGCGCTTCGACTTCACCCTCAACGTCGCCTGCCCGCCCGAGCTGGCGCCCCCGCCCGCGCTGATGGCCTGGGCGCGCGCCGAGGGCGCCCGCGTCAACGTCACCACCGACGCGTTCGCCGCCGTCGAGGGAGCCGACGCGGTCGTGACCGATTGCTGGGTCTCGATGGGCGACGAGGACGAGAGCCACCGCCACAACCTGCTCAACCCCTACCAGGTGAACGCCGAGCTGATGCGCGCCGCCGCCAAGGACGCGGTGTTCATGCACTGCCTGCCGGCCCATCGCGGCGAAGAGGTCACCGCCGAGGTGATGGACGGCCCGCAATCGGTGGTGTTCGACGAGGCGGAGAACCGCCTCCACGCCCAGAAGGGCATTCTGGCGTGGTGCCTGCGGGCGAACGGGCTCTGAGCGGACGGATCGCCGAGGCCGTTCGGACGCAGGACCCGTGAGGTCCGCGGGCCTTGACCGTATGAACATCGTGTATACGTTCACGGCGTGAGATACCGATCCCGACCCGGTTGTGAGAGGCTGTCGCCGTGAGCATCGATGGGCTGAGCAACGTCCCGGTGCGGCGCGGGACGACGATCAACCTGCGCGTCGAGGCCGAGACGCGGGACCTGATCGATGACGCCGCATCGGTGCTCGGCAAGACGCGGACCGAGTTCATGATCGACACCGCGCGTCATCACGCCATCGACGTGCTGCTCGATCAGCGCCTGTTCGCCCTGGACGACGCGCGGCATGCCGCGTTCGTCGCGGCCCTCGACGCGCCGCCGGTTGCGAGACCGAGGCTGAGCGCGCTCATGGAGAGGAAGCCGGCCTGGGAGCGATGATCGGCCCGCCGGTTCCGCTGGGTTCGGAGCACGGCCTCGATGGGTTCTCGTGCGGCAAGCCGGTGCTCGACGATTGGCTGAAGCGGCAAGCACGCCGCAGCGAGGGCCGGTTCGCCCGGACCTATGTGATCTGTGCGAACGGCACGGTGGTGGGTTATTACTGCATCTCCGCGGGAACGGTCGCCCGGGCGGATGCTCCGGGACGGATTCGACGCAACGCGCCGGAGCCGATCCCGGTCTCGATTCTGGGTCGGCTGGCCTTGGATCGGCGTTGGGCCGGGCGTGGGCTCGGTGCCGACCTCCTGGCCGATGCACTGCGCCGGATCGCCAATGCCGCCGAGGTGATCGGCATCGGCGCCGTCCTGATCCACGCGCTCGACGACCAGGCGCTGACATTCTACCGCAGCCGGGTGGAATTCCTCGCGTTCCCAGACAACTCGCGCACCCTGTTCCTGCCGATCGGCGCGCTGACAGACAGACGATGACGACCCGAACGCTTCCAAGCCGAACGTTTCCAGGCCAATTGCTTCCAGGATCGAATTGAGCACCATGACCGCCGGACACGACACCACCCCGATCAACGAAGGCAACGGTCACGACGGCGCCGACGACTGCGTGCTGCCGTTCTCCGTCGAGGCGCTCGACGTGCGCGGGCGCGTCGTCCGGCTCGGGCCGTCCGTCGACACGATCCTGCGGCGGCACGGCTACCCGGATGCGGTGGCGCGCCTGCTCGGCGAGGCGGCGGCGCTCACCGTGCTCCTCGGCTCGTCCCTGAAGTTCGAGGGCCGGTTCCAGCTCCAAACCAAGACCGACGGCCCGGTCGGGATGATCGTCGTCGACTTCGAGGCGCCCGACCGCCTGCGCGCCACCGCCCGCTTCGAGGCGGAGGCGATCGCGGCTCTGGGCACCGGTCCGCACAAGGCCGCCGAGTTGATCGGGCAGGGGCACCTGGCCATGACCATCGACCAGGGCTCGGCGGCGAGCCGCTACCAGGGCGTCGTCGCGCTGGAGGGACAGAGCCTGGAGGAGGCGGCGCACCAGTATTTCCGCCAGTCCGAGCAGATCCCGACGCAGGTGCGCCTCGCCGTGGCCGAAGCCTTCGAGGACGGGCAGAGCCGCTGGCGCGCCGGCGGGCTGCTGGTCCAGTTCCTGCCGCAGTCGATCGACCGGGCCCGCCTGGCCGACCTGCCGCCGGGCGACATCCCGGAGGGCCGCGTCCACCTCGACGAGAACGGCACCCAAGAGGACGACGCCTGGGTCGAGGCGCGCGCCCTGGTCGGCACGGTCGAGGACCACGAGCTCGTCGACCCGGCGGTCTCGAGCGAGCGGCTGCTCTACCGGCTGTTCCACGAGCGCGGCGTGCGGGTGTTCGAGGCGCAAGCGGTGCACGAGCAGTGCCGCTGCTCGCGCGAGCGGGTGATGGGCATGATCCGCTCGTTCTCGCCCGAGGAGCGCCGCGAGATGGTGGCCGACGACGGCCGCGTCGTCATCACCTGCGAGTTCTGCTCGCGCCGCTACGACCTCGACCCGGCGGAGGTCGAGGCGGAGGTGGGCGGCACGCCGAAGCAATAGAACGCCGCGCCGACGCGACGACGGCCAAGCTTGATCGAGCGATAGACTGAACTTCGGTTCATAAAAATCAGTTTCTAGGTGTGAAACGGTTTTCGAACCTTCGGCGTTTCGATGCTTCCAAGAACGTCGGAGGAAGCATCATGAAAAGGATCGCCATCGGGCTCGCAGCCCTGCTGCTCAGCACGTCGGTCTACGCCCAGGGCGCGGCCGGAAACGCGGCCGGCGCCGGGCCGGGCCGCGCGAATACAGGTTCGACGGACGCGACCGGCGGACGGCCGGGCAGCGACCGCGCATCGGGCGCGTCGTCCGGCGGCCGGATGTCGGACACGCGGGGCGAGGCCCGGAACACGACCGCGGGGAACGGAACCGGCGGCCGCGAGAGCGGCCTGCAGGCCGGGCGGTCCGATCGCCAGGGCGCCGATCGTGCAGGAGCCGATCGTGGAGGAGCCGATCGTCAGGCCGCCGGCCGCGACGACCGGCGCGGCGCGGATCGGGCCGAGGGCCGCGGCGGCAACCGTGACGGGATGCACGAGAGCCGCGACCGGGCGGAGCGGAGCGGGCGCGAGGCGCGCAGCGAGCGGCGCGAGACCCGCACCGACTTCCGGTCCGAGCGGGTCGGCGGCGGCTTCCGGCGCGAGGGCCGGTTCGTGGTCGTCGGCGGCCAGCGCGTGGTGTACGGCTCGCCGGAGTATCGCCGCCTCGTCACGGTCGAGCGCCGGGGCGGCCCGCGGGTCCGCTACGTCACCATCCGCGGCCACCGCGTGCTGTACGGATCGCCGGAATACCGTCGCCTCGTCACGGTCCGCGAGACCGGTCCGCGCGAGCGCTACGTCACCATCCGCGGGCAGCGGGTGCTGTACGGATCGCCCGAGTACCGTCGCCTCAGCGTGACCACGACCGAGCGTCGCGGCGGCAGCGTCGACGTCGGCTTCCGCGGACAGGATCGCACGGACGTGCGGACCCGCTCCACCCGGACCGAGACCCGCGACGATCGCGGCTTCCGCAATGCCGACCGGCGCAACGCCGGCGAGCGCAACACGGGCGCCGACCGGGGATCCGAGCGCAACGCCGACCTGCGTCGGGGCCAGGATGCGCGCGGCGGCCAGGACAGGGGCGGCATCCGCAACGCTTCGGAGACGATGGGCGGCGGCAAGAGCGAAGACAGGGGTGGCGCCAACGGTGGCGTCAGGAGCGGGCGCGATGCCGGCATGACCGGCGGCTCGCCCGAGCGCGGCGGCGCGGGTGCCGCCACCCGCAACGGCCGCGACGGGGGCGGCGCCGGTCGCAATTGATCGGTCCAGTCGTGCGAACGGGGAGGGGCCGGCGACGGCGCCTCCCCGACCCGCCGCGCCGGTCAGCTCTTGAGCACCGGCTCGGCGATGTCGACGGCATGGCGGCCGGCGAGGTATTCCGGCTGGAACAGGCACATCCGCACGGCATCGCGGTAGCGGCCGTTCATGAAGAACTCGTCCCGCAGGATGCCCTCGGGGCGGAAGCCGCAGCTCTCGTAGATCCGCACGGCGCGGGCATTGTCCTTGTCCACGTGCAGGTAGAGCTTGTGGATGTTGAGCACGCTGAAGGCGTAGTCCATTGCGATCCGCGTCGCCTGGCGGGCGAAGCCCCGGCCCTGGAAGCCCGGATGGATCGCGATCTGGAACTCGCAGCGCCGGTGCAGGTGGTTGATCTCAACGAGCTCGACGAGGCCGGCCGGATGCCCGTTCAGCGTCGCGATGATGAAGCGCCGCTCGGTCTGGTTGTGGATGTTGCGCTCGTAGAGCTGCGCCAGCTCGGCGAAGGACTCGTAGGCCTCCTCGAACCAGTAGCGCATGATGCTGTCGTTGTTGTTGAGCTGATGCACGAACATCAGGTCCTCGCGCTCCAGCGGGCGGAGCTTGACCCTGTCGGGGACGGTCTCGTTCATGCGGCGCAGGCCTCGATCAAGCGGCGGAGGAACGCCTCGCCCTGGCCGAGCGCGGCCAGCGTGATGAACTCGTCCGGCTGGTGGGCCTGGTCGATCGAGCCCGGCCCGCAGACCACGGTCGGGATGCCCGCCTGCTGGAAGCGCCCGGCCTCGGTGGCGTAGGGCATCGACACGGTGCGGTTGCGGTTGGCCAGCCGCAGCGCCAGCCGCTCGGCCTCGGAGCCGGGCTCCGGCAGCAGGCCGGGGATCGCGATCTCCTCGACGGTCTCGATCCGGCCGAACGCGCCGTAGCGGTTCAGGCGCTCGCGGGTCACCGCCTCGGCCTTGGCCTGGAATAGGCGCGGGATCTCCGCCATGTCGAGGTCGGGCAGGCCGCGGAACTCCCAGTGGAAGGCGCATTCCTTGGGCAGGATGTTGCGGGCGGTGCCGCCGTGGATCGTGCCGACATGCACGGTGGTGCTGGGCGGATCGAACCGGCCCGACGCGTCGCCCCGGGCGATCATCCGGTCGGCGATGGCGTTCAGCCCGGAGACGAGGTCGCAGGCCGCCATCACGGCGTTGGCCCCGAGCATCGGCTTGGCCGAATGCGCCTCGTGGCCGTGCACCGTGGTGTGGAAGGTGACGATGCTCTTGTGCGCATCGGCGACCTCGAGGTCGGTCGGCTCGCCGACGATCACCGCGCCCGGCCGCGGCAGGTCGACGCCGAAGCGGGCGATCGCGTCCATCACGCCGAGGCAGGTGGTCTCCTCGTCGTAGGAGAGCAGGATGTGGATCGGGCGCTTGAGGCCGGCCGCGAGGCAGTCCGGCACCAGCGCCAGGGCGGTGGCGCAGAACCCCTTCATGTCGACCGCGCCGCGGCCGTAGGCCCGGCCGTCGGCGACGCGCAGGGTGAACGGGTCGGCGGTCCAGGCCTGTCCCGCGACCGGGACGACGTCGGTGTGCCCCGACAGCACGACGCCGCCGTCGACCTGCGGCCCGATCGTGGCGAAGAGCGCGGCACGGTCGCCGGCCGCGTTCGGGATGCGGAGGTGCGGGACGCCCCAGCCGTCGAGATAGGCGGCGACCCAGTCGATCAGGTCGAGATTCGGCTTCGAGCTTTCGGTGTCGAAGCCGACGAGGTGGGCGAGGATGTCGAGCGGGGTCAGCCGCTCGCCGGAACCGGGCATCGCTTGGTGTCCTGGGCGGGCCGCCGGCCTGCCCGGCTCGAATCAGTGCAGGCTGCGGCGGATATGCGGGCTGTCGAGCGAGAAGGCCGGGATCTCGGCCTCGAAGCTCTCGCCCGCGACCGTGGCCATGGTGTAGCTCCCCGCCATCAGCCCGTCCGGCGTGGTGAGCGGGCAGCCGCTGGTGTAGCAGAACGACTCGCCCGGCTCCAGCACCGGCTGCTTGCCGACGACGCCGGCGCCGCGCACCTCCTGGCACTCGCCGCGCCCGTCGATGATGCGCCAATGGCGGGAGCGGAGCTGCACCTGCTCGGCGCCGTTGTTCACGATCTCAACGGTGTAGGCGAAGAAGTACCGGCTCTCTCCCGGCGAGGATTCCTCCTCGACGAAGCGCGGATTGACGGTCACGCTGATTCCGCGCGTCTCGGCCTTGTACATCGTCCCTAATTGTCCTCTTCAGCGGCGCTCGAGTTCGGTCTAGCTCGGGTCTAGACGGCTCGAAGCCGCTTTTCGATGCGTCATTCAACGTGGTAGTTGCCGGAAGAATTCCCGTCAATTGCGGCGGAGTACGTCGCGGCTGGCGGCAGGAACGGGGCCGGCATGGTCGAAGCGTGGGTGTGCCATCTGAGGTCGCTTCGGCGCGGGGGGGACGTTCGGCTCTCGGCAGCGGCGCTCGCCCACGTGGCGGCCTGGGCGACGCTGCTCGCCCTTGCGGGCTTTTCCGCGTGGCGCGATCCGGCCGCCAACCTCCTGCCCGCGGCGGCGCTCGCGGCCGCGCTGATCCTCGACGGGACCGGGCGGATCGCGGCGGCCGTCATCGCCGGCCGGGCGGGACCCGATCCGCGGCTCGCCGGCCTGCCCTCGCTGGTGCTCGGCGTCGGCGGCACGGTCGGCCTCGTCGCCGGCGCGGCCGCGCTGCTCGTGTTTCCGCGCGCGGTCCCGGTGCTGGCGAGCGCGCTCGCCGGCCTGGTCGCGATCGGCGCCCTGGCCCGGCTCGCCCTGATCCGGATCGTCCTCGCCCTGCCCGGCGACGAGCCCGCCGCCCTCCCGGCGGAGGCGCGCGCGACCTCGGTCCGCCCCCCCTTAAGCCGACGTTAGGCGCTTTGCTCGAAAACGGCCGATGGTGACGGCCGGACGGGACGCGCGAGAGACATGAGCACGACGCCGAGCCCTTCGGTCGAGACCGGCCCTTCGGTCGCGGCAGGCACCGCCACGGGGCAGGGCGCCCCGCGCGACGGCATCCTGTCGGGCGAGGGCATCGCCGCCCTGGCGCGGGCGGGCGGCATCCTGCCGGCCTCGGCCTTCGCCGCCGACCAGATCCAGCCGGCGAGCCTCGACCTGCGCCTCGGGGCGCGGGCCTGGCGCGTGCGCACCAGCTTCCTGCCGGGCGCGGCGCGGGCGGTCTCGGCCTGCGTCGAGCGGCTGGCGTTCCACGAGATCGACCTGCGGCCCGGCGCGGTCCTGGAGACCGGCTGCGTCTACATCGCCGAGCTGCAGGAATCCCTGGCGCTGCCCGAGGACCTCGCGGCGGCGGCCAACCCCAAGAGCTCCACCGGGCGGATCGACGTGTTCACCCGCGTCATCACCGACCGGGCGGAAGCGTTCGACCAGGTCGGGGCCGGCTATCGCGGGCCGCTCTACGCCGAGATCTCGCCGCGCACCTTCCCGGTCCTGGTCCGCACCGGCTCGCGCCTGTCGCAGATCCGCTTCCGACGCGGCATCGTGCGGCTGCGCGACGACGAGCTGGTCGCGCTGCACGCGCGCGCGCCGCTGGTGACCGCGGCGGCGCCGTCCTTCCAGGGGGGCGTCGCCGTCTCGGTCGATCTCGCCGGGTTCGACGGGCTGATCGGCTACCGGGCCAAGCGCCATACCGGCCTCGTGGACGTCGACGCGCCCGGGCGCCACGCGGCGGCCGAGTTCTGGGAGCCGCTGCCGGCCGACGGGTCCGGGTCGCTGATCCTCGATCCCGGCCAGTTCTACATCCTGGCCTCGAAGGAATCGGTGCAGGTGCCGCCCGACCACGCCGCCGAGATGGTGCCGTTCGACCCGCTCGTCGGCGAGTTCCGGGTGCATTACGCCGGCTTCTTCGATCCCGGCTTCGGCTATGCCGGCGCCGGCGGCACTGGCGCGCGCGCGGTGCTGGAGGTCCGCTCCCGCGACGTGCCGTTCCTGCTCGAGGACGGCCAGATCGTCGGCCGGCTCGTCTACGAGCGCATGGAGGCGGTGCCGCTGATGCTCTACGGCGCCGGCGCCGGCTCGAACTATCAGGCGCAAGGGCTGAAGCTGTCCAAGCACTTCGCCTGAAGCGCCCGGACTCAGTATCCCAGCGCGCTGCCGTCCTTGCGCGGGTCCGAGCCGGCCGACAGCATGCCGGCTGCGCGGTCGATCCAGATCACCTGCCCGCCGCCGAGGGGGAGGGGAGCGGCGACCGCGTCGTGGCCGCGGTCCCTCAGGCCGCCGACGAGGCCGGAAAGGCCGCCCTCGACCTCGAGCGTGCCGCCGTAGGCGAAGCTGCGCGGCGCATCGAGCGCCTCCTGCGGATCGAGGCCGCGGTCGATCAGGCCGGTCAGCAGCTCGACATGGCCCATCGCCTGGTAGTGCCCGCCCATCACGCCGAAGGGCGCGACCGCGCGGCCGTCCCGCATCAGCATGCCGGGGATGATCGTGTGCATCGGGCGCTTGGACGGGCCGATCGTGTTGGGGTGGCCGGCCTCCGTGCGGAACGACAGGCCGCGGTTGTGCAGCAGCACGCCGCTCGACGGCCCGAGGATGCCCGAGCCGAAGCCCTGGAAGATCGAGTTGATCAGCGAGATCGCGTTGCCGTCCCGGTCGACCACGCAGAGGTAGACCGTGTCCTTGTGCGCGCGGGCCGCGAGCTCGGCGCGGATCTCGGGATAGAGCACCGGCGCCTGCGCGCGGGCCATGTCGATCGCCCCGTGGGCGGCCGCCTGCCACGCGTCGGAGAGCAGGTGCTCGACCGGGATCGCCTGGAGTTCGGGATCGCCGAACAGGGCGTCGCGGTGGTGGTAGCCCTGCTTGCACGCCTCCGCGAACAGGTGGACCCGGTCGAGGTCGGAGAGCCCGGCGACGTCGAAGGGCTTCAGCACGTTGAGCATCATCAGCGCCGCCAGACCCTGCCCGGCGGGCGGGCATTCGTAGACGTCGTAGCCGCGGTAGCGGGTGCTGATCGGGGTGACGACGTCCGGCGCGGCGCTCGCGAAATCCTCCAGGGTGTGGAGGCCGCCGCGCTCGCGCAGGCGGCTCACGAGGTCCTCGGCCACCGGCCCCTCGTAGAAGCCGCGCGCGCCCTCGCCGGCGATCCGCCGGAGGGTGGCGGCCAGCTTCTCGAGCCGCACCACGGTGCCGACCGCCGGCGCCCGGCCGTCGATCAGGTAGGTCGCCGCCGCGTGCGGATCGCTGGCGACCCGGCCGATGCTGCGCGCCCAGTCCCACCCGACCCGCGGCTGAACGGGAAAGCCGTCCTCGGCCAGCCGGATCGCCGGCTGCAGCAGCTCGCCGAGGGAGCGGGTGCCGTGGTCCTCGACGAGCCTCTGCCACGCCGCCACCGCGCCGGGCACGGTCACCGCATGCGCGGAATCGGGCTCGATCGCGACGCCGTTCTCGCGGTACCACGCGTCGTCGGCGGCCGCCGGGCTGCGGCCGGAGCCGTCGATCGCGATCGGCACCGACGCGCCGTTGGGCGCATACAGGGCGAAGCAGTCGCCGCCGATGCCGGTCATCAGCGGGTCGACGACGCATTGCACCGCCACCGCGGCGATCGCCGCGTCGACGGCGTTGCCGCCCGCGCGCAGAGTCTCGATCGCCACCAGCGTCGAGGCCGGGTGCGAGGTCGCGACCGCGGCGTTGGCGGCGTAGACGGGCGAGCGGCCCGGTCCCTCGAAGTTCCTCATGGGCGATCCTCAGCTTCTCGTGGCGACCCAGTGGCCGGGCGCGACCTCGACGAGGTCGCCGCCCTCGGCGATGGGGGAGGCGGGCCGGGCCTGCTCCGCGGCGAGGCGGGCGCGCTCGGCGGCCGGGTCGGGCACCGGCACGGCGCCGAGCAGGCGCCGCGTGTAGGGATGGCGCGGGTCGTCGTAGAGCGCGTCGCTCTCGGCCAGCTCGACGATGCGGCCGCGCCAGAGCACGGCGACCCGGTGGCAGAGATAGCGCACCATGCGCAGGTCGTGGGAGATGAACAGGTAGGACAGCCCCAGCTCGGCCTGCAGGTCCTGCAGCAGGTTGACCACCTGCGCCTGGATCGAGACGTCGAGCGCCGCGATCGGCTCGTCGGCGACGATGAAGCTCGGCTTGAGCGCGATGGCGCGGGCGATGCAGATGCGCTGGCGCTGGCCGCCGGAGAACTGGTGCGGGAACCGCCCGGCGAAGCGCGGCTCCAGCCCGACCCGCTCGAACAGCCCGGCCACCGCCGCGCGGCGCTCGGCCCGGCCCATCTCGGGCCGGTGCAGCTTGAACGCCTCGGAGACGTAGTCGCCGACGCTCATCCGCGGGTTGAGCGCGGCGTAGGGGTCCTGGAACACGGTCTGGATGCGGGCGCGCATGCCGCGCATCGCTCGCGGCGAGAGCTTGGCGAGGTCCGTGCCCTCGAAGGCGACGGTGCCCGCGGTCGGCGGGTTCAGCATCGTCACGGCACGGCCGATGGTCGACTTGCCCGAGCCGGATTCGCCGACGAGCCCCAGCGTCTCGCCGGCGCGGATGTCGAAGCTGACGTCCTCGACCGCCCGGAACACCGAGGCCTTGCCGCCCCACCACGAGCGCAGGGGATAGTGCTTCGAGAGGTTGCGCACCGAGACGATCGGATAGTCCGGGGCCCGCATCACCGTGCCTCCTCCGCTTCGCGCGCCAGGATCGCCGGAAGGTCGTACCAGGCCGCGACGAGGTGGCCGGGCGCGGCGCCGGCGGCCTGGACGAGCGGCGGCGCCTCGGTGCGGCAGCGGGGGGTGGCGTAGGCGTTGCGCGGCGCGAACGGGTCGCCGGGCGGGGGGGCGCGCATGTCGGGCGGCGCGCCCTCGATCTGGCGCAGGCGCCCGCGCCCGGCCCGGCCGCGGGTGAGGTCGGGGAGCGAGCGCAGCAGGCCGAGGGTGTAGGCGCTGCGCGGGTCGGCGAAGATGTCGTCCACCGGCCCGCGCTCGAGGATGCGGCCGGCATACATCACCTGCACCGTGTCGCTGATGCCGGCGACCACCCCGAGGTCGTGGGTGATCCAGATGATCGCCATGCCGATCTCGCGCTTCAGCTCCTGCACCAGGGCGACGATCTCGGCCTGCACCGTGACGTCGAGCGCCGTCGTCGCCTCGTCCGCGATGAGGAGCTTCGGGCGGCAGGCGATCCCGATGGCGATCATCACGCGCTGGCGCTGGCCGCCGGAGAACTCGTGCGGGTACTGGTCGAGGCGGCCGGCCGCGTTCGGGATGCGGACGAGGTCGAGCAGCTCCCGCGCACGCCGGCGCGCCGCGCGGGCGTCGAGGCCGAGATGGATGCGCAGCGGCTCGACGATCTGCGCCGCCACGGTCATGCCGGGGTTGAGCGAGCTCATCGGGTCCTGGAACACGAACCCGATCTCGCCGCCGCGGACTTTTCGGAGCGCCTTCTCGGGCAGGGTGAGCAGGTCGCGGCCCCGGAACAGCACCTGACCGCCGGTGATCCGGCCGGGGGGCCGCGGGATCAGGCCGAGCATGGCCAGCACGTGCACGCTCTTGCCGGAGCCCGATTCGCCGACGATGCCGAGCGTCTCGCCCTCGCGGAGCGCGTACGAGACGCCGTTGACGGCGTGGACCGCGCCGCCGTCGGTGTCGAAGGCGACGGCGAGGTCGCGGACCTCGAGCAGGGGCGTTTCGAGACGCGGCATGTCGCTCATGTGCGGCCCCGCGGATCCAGCGCGTCGCGCAGCCCGTCGCCGAGCAGGTTGAAGCCGAGCACGGCGAGGAAGATCGACAGGCCGGGCCAGATCGCCATCCACGGCGCCTGGTCGAGGAAGTTCTTGGCGACGTTGAGCATCGCGCCCCAGCTCGGCTCGGGGGGCTGCTGGCCGAGCCCGAGGAAGGACAGGCTCGCCTCGGCGATGATCGCCGCGGCGATGGTCAGCGTCGCCTGGACCAGGATCGCCGGCACGATGTTGGGCAGGATGTGCACCAGCGCGATCCGCCAGGGCGGGTTGCCGACCGAGCGCGCCGCCTCGACGAACTCCTCCGCCGCCACCGCCTGGACCTGCACGCGGGTGAGCCGGACGAAGGTCGAGGTCGCCGAGAGGCCGATCGCCACCATCGCGTTGGTCAGGCTCGGGCCGAGGAAGGCCGCGAGCGCGATCGCCAGGATCAGGAACGGGATCGCCAGGAGCGCATCGGTGAGCCGCATGATCGCGCCGTCGACCCAGCCGCCGGCATAGCCGGCGACGAGCCCGAGCGGCAGGCCGAGCGAGACCGCGAGCGCCACCGAGACGAGGCCGGCGCCGAGCGAGGCCCGCGCCCCGTAGACGATGCGGGCCAGCACGTCGCGCCCGACCTCGTCGCCGCCGAACGGGTGGGCCAGCGACGGCGCGGCGCGCACCGCGCCCCAATCGGTCGCCGTCGGGTCGTAGGGCGCGATCCATCCGGCGAACGCCGCCATCAGCACCAGCCCGACGACGATGGCGAGCCCGACGACCGCGCTCCGCCGCGCCCGCAGCCGGCGCCAGAAGGCGCCGAGCATGCCGGGCTCGCGCGGGAGGGGCACCGCTCGTCCCCCCGCCACGGAGGGGGACGGCAACAGCGCGGCGGCGTCGCGATCCATCCCGCTCATGCCCGCCTCAGCTTCGGGTTGACCACGGCCGCCAGCACATCCGCCGCGAGGTTGAGGCCGACATAGGTGGCGGCGGTGCAGATCACGACGCCCTGCACGGTGGCGAAGTCGCGGTTGAACACCGCGTCGACCATCAGCTTGCCGAAGCCCGGCACCGAGAAGATCTGCTCGGTGAGCACCGCGCCGGACAGGAGCTGCCCGAACTCGAGGGCGCCGAGCGTGATGATCGGGATCGCGGCGTTGGGCAGCGCGTGGCGCAGCACCAGGCGCAGCGGCGAGACGCCCTTGGCGCGGGCCGTGCGGACGTAGTCGGAGCCGAGCACGCCGAGCATCGCCGCCCGGGTGTGGCGCATCATCACCGCGCTGATCGCGTTGCCGAGCACGAAGGCCGGCATCGCCATCGCCTTGAGGTTCTCCCACAGGCTCTCCGAGGGCGGGACGTAGCCGGAGGCCGGCAGCCATCCGAGCTGCACCGAGAACAGCAGGATCATCAGGATGCCGAGCCAGAAGTTCGGGATCGACAGGCCCCAGAGCGCGACGCCGTTGGCCAAGGTGTCGGCCCAGGTGCCGCGGCGGGCGGCCGAGACGATGCCCATCGGCACGCCGATGGCCAGGGCCACCAGCATGGCGAGGCAGGCGAGCTCGAGCGTCACCGGCAGCTTCTCGAGGACGAGTTCCGAGACCGGCTTCTGCAGGCGGATCGACTCGCCGAGGTCGCCGGTCAGGACGCCCGCCGCCCAGTAGCCGTAGCGGACGGGGAGCGCCCGATCGAGGTGATACTTCTCGCGGATGAACGCGATCACCTCCGGGTCGCGCTCCTCGCCGGAGAGCGCGGTCGCGGTGTCGCCCGGCAGCAATTGCTGCAGGGCGAAGATGATCATGGAGGCGAGGACGAGCGTCGGGACCGCGAGCGCCAGGCGGCGGGCGAGGAAGCGCAGCATCAGTTCAGCTTGAGCCCGGTGAAGCGCGCCAGCCCGTCCGGGTAGGCGACGAAGCCCGAGAGCTTCTTGGTGTAGGCCCAGAGCAGCTTGCGGTGCAGCAGGTAGAGGCCCGGGCGGTCGTTCAGGACCCGGTCGGCAAGCTGCTTCCAGGCGGCCTGCCGCTTCTGTGGGTCGACGGTGCCGCGCTCGGCCTGGAGCGCCGCGTCGGCCTCGGCGTTGCAGTAGCGGCTGTAGTTCAGCGGCGTCTTGCAGCCGAGGAAGCTGAAGGTGTTGCCGTCGGGGTCCGGTCGCCCGGACCAGGAATACAGGTAGGCCTCGAAGTTGCCCTTGTCGGCCATGTCGAGCAGCGTGGTGAAGTCGGCGGCCTGGATCCGGATGTCGAAGCCGGCCTCCCTGGCCATCGCCTGGATCACCTGCCCGACCTGCGGCGCCTCGCTGTTGGCGTAGACCGAGAGCGTGATCTGGGGTTTCGGCTGCCCGGCCTCGGCGAGCAGGGCCTTCGCCTTGGCGACGTCGCGCTTGGGCACCGGGTATTCGGACACGTAGCTCGGGTGCTTGGGCGAGACCCACTGGTTGCCGGGCAGGAACTCGCCGTTGAACACCACTTGGTTGAGGGCGTTGCGGTCGATCGACAGGTCGAGCGCGTGGCGCACCTTCGGGTCGGCAAGCGGCGAGCCGGCCTTGGCGGGGTTCAACAGGATCTCCTGGAAGCCGAGCTCGTAAACCGATCCGAGCGCGAGCTTGGCGTCGCGGCTGACCTGGGGGACGTCGGTCGGCGCCAGGCGCTCGAGCAGGTCGAGCTGGCCGGCGCGCAGGTTGGTCAGCCGCACGGTGGCGTCGGGGATCGGGCGGAACTCGATCCGCTGGATCTGGATCTGGTCCTTGTTCCAGTAATCGGGAAAGCGCTCGACCACGATCCGGTCCTGCGGCACCCGCTCGACGAACCTGAAGGGGCCCGCGCAGACCGGCGCCGTCGAGAACTTGTCGCCGAGCCGCTCGGCGGCCTTGGGCGAGACCATCATCCCGGCCCGATCCGTGAACTGGGCGATCAGCGGCGCGAACGGCGTCTTCAGGTTGATCTTGAAGGTCAGGTCGTCGACCACCTCGACGGTGTCGATCGGCGCGATCTCGCCGCGGCGCTGCGAGCCCGGCATCTTGAGGTGCCGCTCGATCGAGAACTTCGCCGCCGCCGCGTTCAGCGGCTCGCCGTCATGGAACCTCACCCCCGGCCGCAGGTGCATGGTCAGGGTCTTCTCGTCGGGCGAAAGCTCCCATTGCGTGGCGAGCTGCGGCACCGGCTTCAGGTCGGGCCCGATGTCGACGAGCTTGTCGCAGAGCGCGGCGAAGACCATGCGGCTGGCGAACGTCCGCGCCAGCGTCGGATCGAGGGCGTCGGGGTCCTCCATCATGCCGTAGCGCAGGGTCTGCGCCGAGAGGACCGTGGACGAGAGCGGCAGGGAGACGAGCAGGCCCGCGATCAGGCAGGCGGCCGACAGACGCGACATCAGGACTTCCCGGGACGGACCAGAGTTTCGAGGCGGATGAGCGGAGCGTGGGCCGATGCACGGGATCAGGCAACCCCAAGCTGGCATTTCGCATTCCAGGCACCATCCGTGCCACCAACCGTTGCCGGTCGTTTCCGGGCGGCCGATCGGAGGCCGTATCGATCTCGATCCGCACGGCCTCGTCCTCGTCGACCAGACGGCGGCCGCCACCGACAGGCTCCGAGGCTCCGGTCGACGCCTCCGCGTGGTGCGCTGCCGCATCTGCGTGCCGCACGGGCACGACGAGACCGCCACCGCCGCCCTCCCAAAGACTCTGAAAGCCCTTCCACCTAGCATGGCCGGAAACGACCTTGGGAGGTCTCTGGATCGGTGCACGCGGTTTGCCGGATCGCAGGATCGCAGCGCTTCGATCGACCCGTATCCTTCGGGCTAGATCGAAAGGCGTACGCGGCCTCTCCTGAAAATCTGTCATCTCGTCGAGGATTCAGCCTACCGTCAGGCTGGAAGATCGACGTGACCCATTGCAAATCTTGATCTGCTTTATTTCATGGTCACGCAATATAGAGCGATTATATTTCTTTCAAGATTGTCTTTCGTCTGCTCGAAGATGCGGACTCGGAGGTATCGATGTCGGTGACAGTCATAGTGCCAACCCATAACCGCGCCAAGTACATAGAGGCGTGCATCGGAAGCGTGTTGGCGCAATCCCACGAGGACTTCGAGCTGATCGTCGTCGATGACGCGTCGACCGATGGGACCCATGAGATCCTCGCGGCTCTCGCCAAGAAGGATGCGAGGATCCGTTTGTTGCGTCACCCGACGAACAGGGGCGGTCCTGCCGCCAGGAACTTGGGGCTGTCGCTTGCGAAATACGATCTGATTGCCTGCATGGACGACGACGACATCATGCTTCCGGACAGGCTGAAATCGCAAATCCGATTCATGGAAGAAAACCCGGACGTCAGCGTTCTGAGCTCGGCAGCATACATGATCGATGTCGACAACAAGATCATCGGAAAGAGCGTCCCGACCATTGATATGGAACGTGGGCTTGCAAGAAAAGACCCGGGCCTCATCGTCAATATCATCCATCCGACCGCGATGTATCGGCGCGATGTCGTTCTCGGCTTGGGCGGCTATCGGAACCATCTTCTCGATGATCGAGACTTGTGGGGGCGAATGGCGACCGCGGGCTTCAAGATCGCCGTGTCGCCCGAGCCTGTCTTGATGCATCGCCGGCATAGCAGCATCATGACGACGCGGATCAACGAGATCTTCGAAAACGGAGATTTCATCGATTTCAACATGATCAGGCGCCTGAACGGCAACACGGAAATAAGCTTGGAACAATATAGGGAAATGCTTCGCTCGCAATCGATCTGGAAAAAATGCCGCAATTGGAGATTGAAGAGATCCGCTATCGCTTACAGAATAGCGACCCTGCACTACAGCAGCGGAAATTGGCTTCCGTTCATGAAAAACCTGGCCGTAGCGATTTCGCTCAGCCCGTCAAAGTACGTCGTGCGAACGATCGCGAAAAAGGGAAAATACCTGCTCAGAAAATCGACCCCCAAGCATATTCTACCGGCTTGAGATAATCTTTGTCATAAGAATCTACGACGCCGGATCATGATGCATCGTTGTTCTTTGCGCATCGCGCGGCGTCATTTCAGACTCATATCTCAGTGCAAGCTACCGAAGATGAAATCGGTGCTGCCGACGCGCTATTTCACCTGAAGCGTCGGAGCAGCTGACGGAGGCCGACATCCGCATCCTGGTGACCGGCGGCTGCGGCTTCATCGGCTCCGCCCTCGTGCTCCACCTGGTGCGCGACCTCGGCCACGACGTGCTGACGCTGGACGCGCTGACCTACGCGGCCAACCCGGTGTCGCTGGCGCCCCTCGCCGAG